>DASYSS010000093.1 GCA_036003045.1 Gemmatimonadaceae bacterium | reverse complement strand
CCATTCGCCGCACTCTCGTCCTCATCTCTCGCACTCCTGCGCTTGCGCGCCTCGCTCTCGGATGCGCGTGTCGCACTCCCGCTCGCGTCTGTCCCACTCTTGCTCCCGTTGTGCCGTGCTCTCGCGACCGCCTCTCGCAGTTGTTAGCGGCGGGGATAAATTCGACAGTTGTGGCGGGCGAAAATCCGACAGTCGGCAGCACGGTCTGGCTGCTGGCTGAGAGCGTAGCTCCCGGCCGGTGATTCCATTCACCAGGGCGTCTCTGCGACGAGCGGAGGCGCGATGTTCGGACGGGAGACACGGATGCTACTCAGGCACTACCTGGAGCAAGGGACCAACAAGAGCGCCTTGGCGCGCCAGCTCGGCGTCCATCGCGACACGATTCATCGCTGGATTCGCGCGGGCGATCTCGATCGGGATCTCGACGAGGAGCCGGTACGCTACGGGCCACGGACGCCCGTCCCGACGAAGCTCGATGCCTTCAAACCGATCATTGAAGCGCGCTTGGCGGCGTATCCGGAGCTGTCCGCGGTGCGGTTGCTCGATGAGATTCGCGCCGCCGGGTATGGCGGGGGCTACACGCAGCTCAAAGCCTTCGTGCGGCGCGCGCGGCCGACGCCGGCCCCCGATCCCGTCGTCCGCTTCGAGACGCCGGCGGGTCGCCAGGCGCAGGTCGACTTCGCGCGGTTTCGTTTTCCGTGGGGCATCCGCTATGCGTTACTGGTGGTGCTCGGCTACTCGCGCCTGCTGTGGTGCCGATTCTATCCGCGCCAAGACATGGCGACGCTGATCGACGGCCTCGAAGACGCGTTTGTCTATTTCGGCGGCGTGCCCTACGAGTTGCTCTTCGATCAGATGAAAGCGGTGATCACGCGCGACCTGCGGCTCGAAGGCGGCGCCCTGATTCGCAATGCGGAGTTTCTCCGCTTTGCGCGTCACTGGGGCTTTACCCCGCGTGCGTGCCGTCCCTATCGCGCCCAGACGAAAGGCAAGGTCGAGCGGCCGGTCCGCTATGTCCGCGGCAATTTCGTGTACGGGCGGACGTTTCTCCATGACGCCGATCTCGATCACCAGCGGCACCACTGGCTCGAGCGCGTCGCCAATGTCCGTGTGCACGCGACCACGCGCGAGCGCCCACGCGACCGCTTCGATCGCGAGGAGCGCTACCTGCTGCAGCCCCTGGCGCTCCGGCGCTACACGTCGCTGGTGCTCGAGCGGCCGGCGGAGACGACCGCGCGGCGGCCGCCGCGGCCCCTCGTCACCGTCGAGAAGCGATCGCTCGCCGCATACGCCCAGCTGACGGGAGGGGCCGCATGAAGGCCGCCGCGCTCTCGCGTCGCGATCGCCTGCGGCACATGCTCGCCGATCTGCGGATGCCCGGTGGGCTCGAAGCCCTCGACGCGATTCTCCACGGTGTCGATGGCGGCACGCTGACCGCGCCCGAAGCCATTGAGCAGTTGCTCGCCGCGCAAATCCAGCTGCGCAATAACCGACGGCTCCAGGCCGCCATGCGGTCCAGCCGACTGCCAGTCGTGAAACAGCTTCACGAGTTTGATTTCACCTTCCAGCCGTCCTTGCGCCGGGAGCAGATGGAGAGCCTCCACGAGCTCGGCTTCGTCGAGCGCCGCGAGAATGTCATTTTCCTCGGGCCGCCGGGCGTCGGCAAAACGCATCTGGCGATCAGTCTGGCGATCGCGGCGGCCCAGAGCGGGCGGCGCGTCTACTACGGCACGCTGGCGGACCTCATCGTGTCGCTCGAAGAGGCGCAGGCCGCTGGTCGCCTGCAGGCGCGGCTCAAAGTGCTCACGCACCCGGCGCTCCTGGTCGTCGACGAGATCGGCTACCTGCCGATCTCGCGTACGGGCGCGATGCTCTTCTTTCAGCTGATGTCGCGCCGCTACGAGCACGCGTCCACCGTGCTCACCTCGAATAAAGGTTTCGAGGAGTGGGGCGAGATCTTTGGCGACGACGTCATGGCAGCGGCGCTCATCGATCGCCTCGTGCATCACTGTCACCTGGTGACGATCCGCGGCAATAGCTACCGCATGCGGCAGCACACCGAGCTCTGGCACACGCTGCAGGCAGCGCACGAGCCGGAATCCAGCGGCCGCCGCGGCCGCCGGACTCCGGCTCGTCAGGAGGTCACGACGACCTGAGGCTCGTCCCCTCGTCGATCTGTCGGATTTTCAACCGGCGGAACTGTCGGATTTTGGACCGGCGTTGACACCTGCGCATCGTTTTTCAGTGCCGACGTTTGCATTCCTTTCGCCGGCGCAGTGCGCTCTCGACGCGCGCTAAGGTCTGGTCTGTCAATGAGAAGCGGTGCCTGTCTCCCCGGAGGGCGTGAACAAGTCAGGGGTGAGCCGGATCACGATCGGGTGAACACGCGATCCGTCTCGGGTGACACGAGTGGACGAGTTGAGGGCAGGGCGATCCGCGATGGGTGATCGCGCCGTACGGAACACCGGAACGGGGATCCGTGTTGACGGAACGGCCGCACGGGATGGGTGAGAGCGCCGAACAGGTCGGGGGTGAGCGATGCCGGAGACGCGGGTCCGGCCGGCCAAGGCATGGAGTGGCCGACGACGAGATCCTGCAGGGCACGTCCTCGGTCCCGTGAAATCCTGAGGCCTCACACGGGCCGTGCGGGTTCGCCCCCCACCCCCGGCATTCAGACTCCGCGGCTCCCTCAGTTGTCGCTGGGCTGCTCGTTGATGTGATCAATCACGAGAACAGGCATGGGGCGCTTGCGCAATTCAAGCTTCAATCCCAGCTGCTTCTGCAGCGCGTCGAAGAGTGACAGCGCTCCGGAGGGGGCCGACGCCCCAAGCGTGCCGCCGGCGCCGCCGTCGCCCGGCGCGGCCGCGTGGACGATGTTGTACGCCGACCAGGACAGCGTGAGGTCCCACGCGCCGGCGAGGCCCGTGGCGTCCACGACGGGTTCTCTCAGGTACGAGGGCGCCAGGACTGACAAGTCCTGAGCGAACTCAGCCATCGTCACGTTCTGGCAGATCTTCCAGACATTCAATATGGGATTCGCTTCCCGCGGATCCTTTTGACCGGGCGCCGCGGCCGCATCCTGGCATTTCGAGCGATGAGCGGGATCGGCTGGCTGGAGTTTCGGCTTGTCCGCCACCAGCAGCGCATAGGCCTCCACGGGCCGATCTTCTACATGCGTCGTGATCTTGAAGCGTTCGATAAGGAGCGCGCGGACCATGAGCCGCAGGTCGTCGAAGTTGAAACCCTGGTCCCCCGCGGCCTCGGAGGCTTTCGCCACGATGCTGTACTTCGTGGTGGTGAACCACGCGGGCGCGCCGGCGAGCAGGTCGTCGTCGCTGATGTCCCACGCCAAGGTGACGAGTTGCTTCATCGTGTAGCCCTGGAAATCGAGCCGGCCGCCGGGCTGGAGACGGCCCGTCGTGGGCATATCCAGCGGGGCCACCTTGATGTCGGCCACGTCGAACTCCGTGGGCGGCGGTGGCGGAAGCGCGGCGTCGACGCCAGAAGGGTTCGGCGTGGGCGCCTCGTTGACGTTATCGATGACCAGCACCGGCGCGGGGACGTCCTGCAGACTGAGTTTGAGGTCGAGCTGCTGTTCCAATGCCGCGAACATCGTCGTGAAAGCCACGCCCGGCTGGACGACCGAATAGCGCGGATTCCACTTCACGTCGAAGTCCCACGCCCCCTTCAGTCCCGTCTGGTCGACCAGGCGCGTCGTGATGTAGCCGTTGCC
>DASYSS010000092.1 GCA_036003045.1 Gemmatimonadaceae bacterium | reverse complement strand
GCGCTCATTTCAACAGATGTTCAACCACCGACTCTCGAATCCCTTCGGAAGCCGCTGATCATCGACGTTTGTCGACACCACCCACCCCAACCTCTGTTCCGGCAGAAACTCGCACCTCGTCCCATCCCCCTTCACCCCACCCGGGCGCGAGTACAGCGTCAGCCCATGCCACGACTCGACGAACCACCCGAGCGCATACAACCCACTAACCTCTCGTGACGGCCGGCGTGAGGAGCCCGCTCGGCGAGCGCTCCGGCCGTTCACGGCGCCGCGCGAGACGAGCATCGGGATCCACTTCCCCATGTCGTCCGCGGTGCTGTTGATCTCGCCGCCGGCGCGATGGCGACGTTCTAAAAGAGACCCGTCAGCCTCACCGCCGTGAGCGGCGAGTCCTTTCCGGGCGGATATCCCTCGCCGTCTTAACCGAACGCGAAATCGGGCGACGCCTCCATCTCGCTCAAAAACATTCCGCTCGAGCGCATCCCCAGCGGTCGAAGATCTGGTGCTGAATCACGTTCTCGTATGTGTCGTGGTTCGCCGCCGCGACCGCCTCGCCCGCTGCGAGAAACTTGTAGTTGTTGTAGTTGAACGTGCGGCGAAAACCGCGGGATCGTGCGAATGGAAGTATGGAAGAAAGCGGCGTGGCGAATCGTCGAGCGACAAGAGCCGGCGATCCACCCCGATCGCCGCGGAAAGCGCCGCGAACGGCTTGGTGCACGAGCCGATCACGAAGCGCGTGCTCGGAGTCACCGGAAGCCGCTGGGCCGCGTCGCGAAACCCAAACCCGCGGCTCAGAGTCACGCTGTCGCCGGACACGATCACCAGCGACGCGCCCGGCACGTCAAAATGCCGGCGCAGCGATTCCGACTCGGCGACGATCGCCGCCACCCGCTGTCCACGTAAACCGCGATCGGCCCGCGCGCGCGATCGTCCGATCGTCTCTTGCAAGCGACAACGCCGAGCGTGAGTAGCACGGCAGATAGCCGGCGGCGAGTCGTCATCACGCTGGACTTGCGTCGCCTGGCGTTCGAAAGTGTCGAACGCCTGAGAGCCCGCGGGCCGGCGGCGCGAGCTCAGTGCACGATCAACGCGAAGCGCTTCACCGGCACGATCGAACCGAAAACGCCCAGCGCGCCCGTGAGATTTCCACCGATTCCAATCCCCGACAACGGGTCGCCGGAGCGACGGTAGTACTCGTAGTAGGCCGCGTCGACCGCGCTGATCACGACGCGAGCCGACGCGCCGGGACCCGCTCGCGCCACCGTCGTGAACACCGGCAGGCTTCCCGGCAGCGACAAGGCCGTGTCCGTAAAAGCGCGGTACAAGCTGGTCCCGCCGACGAAGGCGATCTCCGTCTCGTACCGCGCCGCGCCCGCGACCCGCGCGAGGCTCGCCGTGAGCGTGTCGCGTCGCAGATCGAAGACGGTCGTGTCGCTGCCGAACAGCGCCGCGGTCGCGAACGGAATCGTCGTCTGTCCCGTGACCACGCGTCCATCCGGAACGACGACGCGCAGTCGATACGTGCCGCCCGGGACGAGTGAAACGCCCCCCCCGAGCTGCGTGAGCGAGAAGTGGTACACAACCGAGACGGACGGCTGCGTGGAGAATGCCTGCGCGATGGTGCTGTCGGCTCTTTCGACCGCGGTGATCGTTGCTCCGCCGGGGAGCGTCATCGTGACCGTCGCGCCCGTGACCGGAATCTGACCGACGTACGACCCATCGGTGGACTGGACGATCACCCACTGATCGCGCGAGCCGGCGTCGAGAACCGACTGTACCACGAGGTCGTGCGCCGTCGGCTTCACCGAGATGACGTCGGAGCAACCCACGGCACAGAGCGCGGCCAGTGCCGCGTTCACCAGCCGCCCGCGTCGGCAGCAATCAATAACCAATTCGCACCCCAAACGTAGGCAAGAACGGCAGGTTGGGAAACGACCAGCGCTGCGGCGTACTGGAATACTCGTACCCGTACGCCGCCACGTTATGCGAGTTGAGCGCGTTCACGACGCTCAAGTACCACGCGACCGGCGCATTCCCGACTCGGCCCTCGTGCGTCGCGCTCAGATCGATGCGCTGGTACATCGGCATCCGGCCGCTGTTGAACGGGGCGACGATCGGCTGCCGGGCGGTCGCGACGTACTTTCCGGCCACCGGATCGTACTGTTCGCGCAAGAACTCGCCCAAAACGGGCGTATATGGAAGGCCGGAGGCGAGGTTCACTCGCAGTGAGAGGACGTAGTTGCCGTTGTGCCAGCTGCCGACCGCGTTCAGGTTGTGCCGTCGATCCTGCGCCGGTGAGTACGCCACGCCATCGTTCCCCACGCGCACGCTCCGCGTGTACGCGTACGACAGCCAGCCGCCGAAGCCGTCGCGCTCGAACTGACGCAGCAGCAACTCGGCGCCGTACGACGATCCGCGAACCACCGTGAATTCGTCGCCTTGGACGGTTGGATCGCTCGCTTCGTTCGGCAGCAGGAGATTTCCGTACTGCTTGCGAAACGTCTCGACATGCAGCAACCGGGACTCGCCGAGCCAGTGCTCGAACCCCAGCGTGTAGTCGCGCGCGCGAGAGACGGGGAGCGACCGATCCGTTCCGACCCAGAGCTGGATAGGCTCGATCGGCTCTTCTTCGCGTCCGACCGAATGTTCAGCCTGCGCATACGCGGCCGTCGCCGCGGTCAGCGCGGTGTTCGAATCGATCCAGAACTTGACGGCGACGCGCGGCGAAACAATCGCGGACCTACGGTCGAACGCGTCGGTCCGCGCGCCGACGTCGAGGAGCAGCGAAGGCTTTGCTCGCCACAGTTCGTCGGCGTAGAACGACGCGGCGTGTTGGCGCTGCGACGCTGAATCGAACGGAATGAGGCCGCTGAGCCCGAATCCGGCCGTGGCCACGTAGGAAAAGCGCTGCCGCGAGAGCTCGTACCCGATCTGGTGCGTCGCGTTTCCATTGAAGAACGACATCGACCCCGCGAGGCGACGATCCTCGGCGGTGTTCGCGAGCCCAAACAAGCCCGGCGACTCGTTGAGCTTCGTGTCGAACGTCGTCGTCGAAATTCGTTGCTCGAGCGTGGCGCTGTCGCCGAGCGACCGGCCGAAGAGGTGAGGACTCTTGATATGCTTGGCGATCGTCGCCCCGAGCATCCCGTTGCCCCAGTGGCCGAGCGCGTCGTTGTGCGTGGCAGTGTCGATGACGTCGGACCCGTGGTACGCCGTGGCCGAGAGTGTGACGCCGCCGAGTCGCCAGCGCACGTGAGCGTGCTCATCCTGGAAGTAGTAGGGAAGATTTCCGTACCCCAGCAAACGCGACATGACGTCGGCGTAGGTGCGGCGCACGCCGACGTTCCACGAGCCGTGTCCCTCGTCGAACGAATCGCCGAGCGAGGCGAGCGACGAGAGGAGCGACACGTTCGCCGAGCCGGTCAAACCGCCCGCGGCGTGTTCGACGGAACGCACGTCGACGACGCTCGACAGCCGCCCGCCGAATTGCACCGGCAGTGAACCCGTTCGTAGATCCACTCGGCTCACCGTCGGATCGATAAACGCGCTGAACAATCCGCCGGCGTGGAACGGACTGTAGATCGGATACCCGTCGAGCAACACGAGGTTTTGATCGGCTTCGCCGCCGCGCACATTGAAGCCGGCCGTGTAGTCGCTGCGCGCGCCGATGCCCGGAAGCGATTGCGCCGAGCGCAACACGTCCGGCTCGACGAACACCGGCGCCGCGCGGAGGTCGCGCGCCGTGACGTTGATCTCGCCCACCGTCGCCCGCGACTCGAAGTCGTTCCGCTCGACGCGCGGGACCTCGGTGCGAACGCCGGGAAGCGTGACCGCCATTGCCGTGTCGTGCGACGCGATGCGCCGATCCGCCTCGCGAGGCCGGGCGACGACGACGAGCGCGCCGCCCGCTCCCACGCGAACCCGCAGGTTGCTCGCGTCGGCGACCTCGAGGAGCGCCACCGCGATCGTTCGCTCGTGCGGCGCGACGGAAATCGGCGTCGTGAGTCCCGGAAGCTTCGCGTCGAACGTGAGATCGAGATGCGCCGCGGCCGCGATGTCCGCGAGCGCGGCGCGCGCGGTCGAATATGGGAAGCCGACGCGGATCGTCGTATGCAGCGCGGCGATCTGATTGCCCGCGGAGTCGAGATCCACGAAACGATCGGCGGCTTGCGCCCCCGCGACACTCGCGATCGCCGTGGCGACGACCGCGAGGAGAAGTGACGTCGCGCGTGCGATCATCGGGGGCGTGCCTCAATCACGACTTCATTGCCCGACTTCGTGTACGTGGCGCCGAGCGAGGCGACGATCGCGTCGAGCACGTGGCTCAACGTCGGTTGCGCGTATGTACCGCTCACGCGCCGCTTCGCGAGCGCCGGCGATGCGACCCGGACGTTCACGCCGAACCAACGGCCCAACTCGACGGCCACCCGCGCGAGCGATTCATCCTCGAAGGCGAGGCGTCCGCCCACCCAATCGGTATAGCGCGATGCGTCCGCCGTACGGACGATCGCCGGTTTGCCGCCGAGCGCCAATCCGCCGACTTCGTTCGCGCGAAGGAGGATTCTCTCGTTTGCCAGAGTGGAATCGGCGAGTGAGACGATGCCGCTCGCCACGGCCACGCGCACGCTCGAATCGCTCGCGTACGCGCGCACGACGAACTCGGTGCCGATGTCCGTGACGACCGCGTTGCGCGCGTGCACCGAAAATCGCCGCAGCGAGTCGTGCGTCACGCGAAACTCGGCCATTCCGTCGAGAGCGACGTCGCGCGCGCCGCGGCCGAACGAGTATCTGATCGTCGACGCGGGTCCGAGCGTCACGACGGAACTGTCCGGAAGTAGAACGACCGTGCGCCGGCCCGCTGTTGTCGCGGCGGTTCCCGTTATCTCGTCGCTCGGCGCCCGAATCGCCGGCGCGTGACCCGCGCGCCGGTTGATCGTGACGATGCCGGCGGCCGCGATGACGACGGCTGCCGCAGCCCACCAGGCGATCGGCGAGCGCTTTCTCGAGAGCGTCGGTTGCGCGGCGATGCGCGCCGAGAGCCGCGACCACTCGTGGTCGGTGCGCCACGCTCGGCGCTCCCGCGAATCGGGCGAAGGTGGAGTCGTCGGGTCGGTCATGCCGATACGACCCACGAAGCCGAGAAATCCCTACCTCATGCCGCGCTTGGCGGTCAGTCGATCGCTATTTCGCGATCTACCTGTTCACCCAACTCTTCGCGAAGCCTCGACTTGGCCGTTCGAAGCAGCTTCTCGACGCCTTTCGCCGAGATCCCCATGGCCACGGCGATGTCCTTGTGCGACATCTCGTGCTCCCATCGCAGCACAGTCGCGAGCCGCGCGCGAGGTGGCATCGCGTCGATCGCTTGGCGAATCCGTCGGCCGGACTCGGCCGTTTCGAGCTCACGGTCCGGGAGAGGCGCCGGCACTCCGGTTCCGGTCACACGGGCGTCGGAAGCCGACTCGGCCGCAGTGCGCCGAACCAACGCCGCGTGGCGAAGATGATGGAACGCTCGATTGCGCGCCGCGGTAAACAGATAGCCGCGGGGCGATTCCTTCCACGGCAATTCCTCTTTCGTGATCCAGATCGCCAGAAAGAGGTCTTGGACGATGTCCTCGGCGAGATCTTGCGAGTGAACGTACGCGTCGACGACTTCGCAGAGCGGCGCGTGCATGGCGCGAAATAGCTGTTCGAACGCGCCCATGTCGCCGCGACGAATGCGGTGGCCCAGTGCTCGCAGTACATCGTCCGAACTGTTTGCGGAGACGGGTGGGCGCAATGCGCGGTCCATGTCTGCGTCGGGGATTGAGGCGGACGGCATGAGACTACGCTGAACCGCATCCGATTACCAGACACCTGGATCGGAAGTTCCCGAAAGAGTGGCCACGGTCTCCGGTATCTTGCGACGCAGCAACGAGTGAAAACGGGAGCTCAATAATGCGTAGTGTACTGATCGCGATCGTCGCCGTGGCATTCGGCGGAATCTCGTGCTCGGAGGCCGCCCCCGCGGGGGCGAGCCACGATTCGACGCAGCCGCCGAACGGACAGCCGCCGAGCGGGAGCAGCTCGCACGACTGGACGCGTTTCGGCTGGGACGCGGCGCGCTCCAACGCGTCGACCGACCCTACCGGCATCGACTCGACGAACGTCAAGACGCTGAAGCGCCAGGAGGTGCTGCTCGACGGCACCATCGACGCGTCGCCGATCTACCTGCACGGCGTTCAAGTGAACGGCGCGGCGCACGACGTGTTCGTCGTCACGTCGACGTACGGAAAGACGTACGCGATCGACGCCAACGACGGCTCGATCCTGTGGAAGTTCACGCCCGACGGCTACAACGGGGTCGCGGGCTCGAACCTGGTTACCACTGCGACGCCCGTCGCCGACCCGGATCGGCAGTCGGTGTACGCCGCGTCGCCGGACGGCAACATTCGCAAGCTCGCGCTGGCCGACGGTCGCGTCGTGTGGACGACGTCGATCACCAAGCGCCCGGATCGGGAGAAGATCGCGTCGGCGCTCAACTTCGATCGCGGCCACGTGATCGCGACGACCGGCGGCTACATCGGGGACGCCCCGCCCTATCAGGGGCACGTCGCGCTCATCGACGCGGCCACCGGCAATCTGGTCAGCGTCTGGAACGCGCTGTGTAGCGATCGCACCGGTCTCATCGATCCGAGCTCGTGCCCGGAGAGCGACGCGGCGATCTGGGGGCGCGCGGGCGCCGTCGTCGATCCGGCGACGGGCGACATTTTCGTCGCGACGGGCAACGCCAAGTGGGACGGCCAAACGTACTGGGGCGACGCGGTGATCGAGCTCGATCCGACCGCCACGCACATCGTCGGGAATTACACGCCGTCCAACACCGACCAGCTCAACGCGGGCGACGTGGATGTCGGGTCGACGTCGCCGGTGCTGCTCGGCAACGGCGTCGTCGCGCAGGGCGGAAAGGACGGCACCATTCGCGTGCTCGGCGCCGATGCCGTTCGGCAATCGGGTTCACACCGCGGAGGCGAGGCGCAGACGGTTCCGACGCCGTCGAGCAGCGCGTTGTTCACCGCTCCGGCGGTATGGCACGCGCCGAGTGGCACGACGTGGATGTTCGCCGGCGACGGTGGAGGCACCGCGGCGTGGACGGTGAGCGGCGGCCAACTCCACCAGGCGTGGAAGAATTCGAACCGCGGCACGAGTCCCGTCCTCGCCGGAGGCCTTCTATATGTATTCGACGCGAACGGCGGACTGCGCGTGTACCAGCCCGAGAGCGGCGTGCTCGTGACGACGCTCGAGTGCGGCGGGGGGCACTGGAACAGCCCGATCATCGTAGACGGCATGATCGCGATTCCAGACGGCAACTCGAACAGTCACGCGACCGGCGGAACACTCAACATCTTCCGGCTTCCCTAGCCGCCGCCGCGTCAGCCGATTCTCGGGTGCGAGGCGAGCGTCGTCACGATGACCTCGACCTCGCCCTGACGGTCGATCGACTGGCTTTCACCAATCACGTGGATCTCGAACACTTCGCTAGCCTGAATGCTTCTCAGCATTTCCAGGCTCGAGGTGCGCGTGCCATCGAGGATGAGCACGAAGCGCGGCGCCGGCACGCGCGTCGTGCGTCCGAAGTAGGCCGGCAACGTCTCGAGCGCGTCGAGCGCCGACGCGCCCGGCATCTTCTGCAACCGGTCGGCGCGAAGGATCGAGTTTGACGAGACGGCGGGCGCGGGCGCGGCAAAGCCCGCGGGCGGCCGCGTGCACGCCGTGGTGAGCGCGACAAGGATTGTCGTCGTGACGAACACGCTGGCGGACATCATCGTGTCTCCAAGTTCTAGATCTTCTCATTCGTCCTCTTGAATGACACGATGGTTTACCCGCGCGTTAATGGCGCGCGCCGCTGTGCGGTAAGCGAATCTCCAGTGCGTCGGCTGTTCGCGGCCGGTGTGGGCCGCGCTGTCCGTCGTCAGCCGACGACGGAGTCTCGCCCGGTCCGAGTTGTCCCGGCGGTCACGACGATGGAACCGCGGCCGCGCAGTTCACCATCCACGGGATGCCGAAGCGGTCGACGACCATGCCGAACCGTTCGGCCCAGAACGTCTTCTCGAGCGGGGCCAGCACGCGGCCCCCCTCGGCGAGGCCGGCGAACATGCGCTCGGTCTCCTCGACGCCGTCCGGGTGGAGCGACAGCGACATCCCTTTTGGCGGCTCGTATTGACCGGGGACGACGTCGGCGCCCATCAGAATGTGCTCGCCGATCGTGATGCTGCCGTGCATGACCTTCTCCGACCAGTCGGCGGGAACCCGGTCGGCCAGCGGCATGCCCGAATACCGAAAAACTTGTCCGATGTGAGCGCCAAGGCATCGTTCATACAACTGGAATGCCGCCTCACAATCTCCGTTGAAGCTGAGATACACGCTTACTTGCACGGCGGCCTCCATTGGGCGCGCCGGCGCCCGATCGCAAACCGCACGACTGGGCGCCGAATGTCAGGAGAGTGTAAATCGTCGCGGACAATACGAACAACGTGTGACGCTGGGGACCGTTGCGCAAATCTGCCCAGCGATTCAGAATCACAGACCGTTCCCCCCACCCGCATCACCTCCATGGGAGCACGTATGAAGATCTCGTATGCGACATTGCTCGCTCTGGTTCTTCCCCTGGGCCTTGCTGCGCAACAGCCACCGGCTGGACCCCCGGCGAACCCGATCACAACGGCGTTCAAGCAGCGCATCACCGGTTTGCATCGCAACATCGCGCAGGCATTCGACTCGATTCCCGAGTCGAAGTTCGGCTACAAGCCGACGCCGGCGCAGCTCACCATCGGCTACATCGCGCAGCACGTGGCGAGCGATAATTATCTCTTCTGCACCAGATTCGGCACGCTCCAGCCGACGCTGGCCGTCGAGGACACGGCGACCGCCGACAGTGTCAAGGCGAAGTGGCCGAAAGACAAGCTCGTCTCCAAGCTCAAAGAATCGATCAAGTTCTGCGACGACGCGATCGCGCAGGTCGACGACGCGAAGCTCGCCGAGGCGGTCACCGTACAGTTTGGCAACGGCCCGGCGCGGCCGACGACTCGCGCGTCGATGGTGCTCGGCCACGCGCTCGATCAATCCGATCATTACAGCCAGTTGGCGAACTACATGCGCTTGAACGGCATCACGCCGCCGTCGGCGCTGCCACGTCCCGGACGCGGCGGCAACTAGCGTTTCTGTGTTTGTGCGCGAGACCGGAGCACGTGCTGTGATCCGGTCTCGCGGTCGCTAGCGCGACGCGATGCCGCCCGAGCGATTCGAGCCTCGCGCCTCGGCGAACCAGGCGCGTCGGAGATCCACCCAGCCGACGATGTCGCGCGAGCGAATACGCCGCCACGTCCCTCGCACCTCGCCGAGCTGAACGCGCGACTCGGGACCGATCGAGGCCACGATGTGCGCGTCCGGACTCGCACCCGCGCGCACGATGATCCAGTTCTTCGCGACGAAGCTCGGCGACCGCGCGCTCGCCGGCATGCGCGACTTCGTCTGCGGAACGTACGGCTGCGAGCGCGACATGATCGGCGCGGCCGGATAGGTCCTCGGCGCCGGCGCGTACACGGTCGGCGTCGACCGGCGCGTGCTCGGTGCCGAAGGGTACGCCGTCGGCGGCGCGACCGACTGCGGACTGACCGCGACGGCCGGCTGCGAGACAAGCGGTGCACCGATAGGCGACGTCGTCTCCCTCACCGAACGTCCAATGCGCGCGCCGGACTGTACGACCGGTTCGGGCGGCATTGCCGTCGGGACGTCGGATGCGGCCGCAGGCGCCGATGCAGGAGCGGGTGCAGGCGGATCGATGTTGGTCCACGCAGCGATCGTGTCATGAGTGACGGCGGTGTCCGCGGCCGCGCTCGCGACGACTTGAATCACGGTATCGTCAGCCGCTGCCTTCTTCGATTGCGCTCGTGCTCGCGTTTGCGCCGCTTTCCGCGCGTGTGTCTTGCCCTGAGGATCGCGCAGCAAAACTCCGCCGAGCAACGCCATCGCGATGAAACCACCAAGGCTGATGTGAGTCCACGGAAGCGGCTTGCGAACTGGCTCGGGTAAAGTGCCGCACCACTTACACGAGCCGACGTGCGCGGGATAGTACGATTGGCAGCTCGAGCAGAACGCGAGCGGCAGCAGCTCACCGAAGCCGTCTCGCATTTCGAACAGGTGGCTGCACTTGGGGCATTGAGACGCCGCCATGAGCGCCTTGGTGCCGCACACTTCGCATCGCACGGAGCGCATGTTGGAAACCACCTTCTTTGATAGAGGTGCGATCCCGAAGCGTCACGCCCAGCGTCGAGCGCAGCGCACTACGATTGGACACCGTCGTCGTGCGCGGGGGATGGTGATACCGCCGTACCCGGAGATTGTGCCGCATCGCACGGAAGTTCGCCAGCCAACTACACCTTTGGTCCGATACTTCCGCCGCCGTATCGTTTGGCGGACTCGGCATCAAAAAATCCCGTTGACTCTTGTCGCGAGGCACCGGTAGCCGCAGCGTTCGTCTCGTCATTTCGGTGGCACATGCGGCATTAACTCACGAACGACGATGAGAACTCGCCTCGCGCTGATTCCGTTCATCCCATTGGCGTCGGCGCTCGGCGCGCAGGTCGGCCCGGTCACGGCGCCGTCGCCGCCTGGTCCCGTCACCATACTCAGCGATCGTGCGCTCGACGGGCGCGGGGGCGTCTTGCGAGACGCGCGCATCGGCGTTTCGCAGGGGAAGATCACGTCGCTCTCTGCGCCGGCATCGACCGAGCCGTCCGCGACGATCGATCTGCGCGGCTACACGGTGCTCCCGGGTTGGATCGACACGCACGTGCACCTCGACTCGCACTTCGATCGCACGGGACGCATCGCGACGCGCGGCGAATCGCCGGCCGAAGCGGCGCTCGCGATCGCCGACAACGCGTGGGTCACGCTCATGGCGGGTTTCACGACGGTACAGTCGGTCGGCGCGCCGTCGGAGGCGCCGCTCCGTGACATGATTCGCGATCGCGGATTTCCCGGTCCGCGTGTGCTCACGTCGCTCTCCCCGATCTCACCCGATTCCTCCGTTCCATTGGACTCGTTGCGCGCTCTGGTGCGCCGACGCAAAGCGCAGGGCGCGGATCTCATCAAGATCTTCGCGTCCAAGAGCGAACGCGTCGGCGCGGGCCCGACGATCACCGAAGAGCAGCTGCACGCGCTCTGCGACGAAGCCAAGGCGGTCGGGCTTCGGAGCATGGTGCACGCGTATCGCTCGCAGACCGGCGCCGCCGCGCGGGCCGGATGCCGCGAGCTCGAGCACGCGACGTACTCGACGCAGGCGGACATCGACGACGCCGTGAAGGCCGGCGCGTACATCAGCCCCCAGGTCGGGCTCGTCGTTCAGAATTATCTCGAGAACCGCGCGCGCTACGTCGGCACCGGCGGTTTCACCGACGAAGGAATGGCGATCATGGAGCGCGACCTGCCGCGCGACTTCGAGATCTGCGCGATCGCCGTTCACACGACCGGCGCGAAGGTCGTCTTCTCGACGGACGCCACCGCCGGCGCGCACGGCCGGAACGCCGACGAATTCCTCGGCCGAGTGCAGCATTGCGGGCAGACGCCGATGGCCACGCTCGTGTCGGCGAACTCGCTCGCCGCGGAGGCGATGGGCATGAGCGATCAGATCGGATTGCTCGCGCCCGGCTACGACGCCGACATCATCGCGCTCGATGGCGATCCGCTCACCGATCTCACCGCCGTTCGGCGCGTCGTGTTCGTGATGCGAGGCGGCGTGGTCTACAAGTGGGCCGGCGCCAAACGCAAATAGAGCGACGCTACGAATTCGCCGGACGCCAAGCGCGCGCGGCTCTTTGCTGAAGAGATTGATGACTGCTTGCGCCCATGCACCGCCGCCGAGGATCGCGAACGCCAGCGCAAGCACGACGCGGCCGCGAGGCCGCCGCACATTGGGGACCAAAATCGGTTCCGCCATGTCGCGGATTCTACGACGAATTCCGCGATTGGTCAGGACCCGTGCCTCGCTTGCCGGCGCCGGTCGGAGACGAGACATTGTCGACGATGCCACGCTTCCTGCGGTACGGACTCGCATCGGCCGTGCTGATCGCGCTCGCCCTGCTGACCCATCGTTTGATGCACGCCCCGATTCACGGCGTGCACGACGCGGCGGCGTGTATGCGAGCGTACCGCGAGGCCCGCACCCACAACGACACGCTTTCCGCCGACTTCTTGTCATATCAGGATCCGGCGCGACGCGGAGTGGATCTGCGGTGCGCCGAAGTTCGTTTCGGCCTCGCCGGCCCCACGCGTCCATAGACGCCGGCCGACATCATCGAATCCGGTGTCCGAAGCGCGACCAACGAATGTGACCGGTCGTAGCGCGCGAGAAGTACACGCGCCCGGCAAGACTCTTACGGATCCGTCAACTCGTGCCCGACGCGAATCAGGTTGCCCGCGGGATCCTTCAGTGTGAATTCACGCATTCCCCAACGCTCATCACACGGTTCGGTGAGACTTGGGGCGCCCTCACTCGGCAAGCCGAGCGCTGAGAACTCGCGGTGCAGCGCGTCCGCGTCCGCCACGCGCCAGTAGCAGCTCGTATGATTCGCGTCGGGCGCCAGATCGCCGTGACGCTCGAGATGCACCACGAGACTTCCGCGCCGGAGGATGTCATAGCGGTCGTCGTTGTATCCCGCCCTGAAACCCAGCGACTCGTAGAACTGGCGCGTCCGGTGTACATCCTGCGCCGGGAGAATGGGTTCTGGACCTTCATTCGGCATTGGCCCTCCGGGGTCTTCGCGATCAAGCTGCGCTCCGAAAGGCGAGGCAGGCAAGCGCGGCGGTCGGCCCCCCCCGGCCGGCTGGCGCCGATTCTGAAGACGGCCCATCCTGACGATGTCGAGAACGGCCAGTCGGCTCCGACTTATAGGTGAAGGCGCCTTAAAGAGGGGCGCCCAAACCACAGGAGATAGACGATGCGCTACATGCTGATGATGCACGCCCCGCGAGGCACCGGAGACTGGGGCGTCATGAAGTGGTCGCCCGAGGACCTCAAGGCACACATCACGTTCATGAAGGACTTCGGCACCAAGCTGAGCAAGGCCGGCGAGTTGGTCGGCGCCGAAGGGCTGGCCCCTCCGGGCGAAGCGCGAGTCGTTCGCGCCGGAACGAACGGCGCACCCACCGTGACCGATGGTCCGTTCGCCGAAGCGAAGGAATTCCTCGCCGGCTACTGGATCGTCGAGGTGGATCGTCCCGATCGCGCGTACCAGATCGCGGCGGAAGCCTCGGCGGCGCCGGGGAAGGGAGGCGAGCCGCTCAACATGCCGATCGAGGTGCGCCAGGTGATGAGCGCACCGCCCGTCGACGTTTGACGACACAGCTCGAGCCCGATCCGACGATCGAGCATCTGCTCCGCGACCTCGCGCCGCAGGTGCTCGGCGTCGTCGCTCGGCGCCACGGCGACTTCTCCGCGGCGGAGGACGCCGTGCAGGAGGCATTGATCGCCGCGGCGGCGCAATGGCCCGTGCAAGGCGTTCCGAAGAATCCGCGTGGATGGCTGTATCATGCCGCCCTTCGTCGTCTCGCCGATCACGTGCGGAGTGAGATCGCGCGCCAGCGGCGCGAGGAGGCCGTCGCGAACGAGGTCTGGGCGGAGTGGGCGTTCGTGCCGCCGCCGACGACGGAGGTCGACGTGGACAACGACGACACGCTCGCACTGCTCTTCATGTGTTGCCACCCGTCGCTCACGACACCCAGCGCGATCGCGCTGACGTTGCGTGCGGTGGGCGGACTCTCGACGGCGGAGATCGCGAGCGCTTTCCTGATGCCCGAGGCGACGATGGCGCAGCGAATCAGCCGCGCCAAAGCGAGCATCACAGGATCGAACGTGCCCTTCGAGCTGCCGGGCGAGTCGGAACGCGCGCAGCGCCTCGCGGCGGTGTTGCACGTTCTCTATCTGATGTACAACGAAGGCTACGCGTCCTCGAGCGGCGGGACGCTCCAGCGCACGGACCTCTCGAACGAAGCCATCCGGCTCGCGCGCCTGTTGTACGCGCTCCTTCCCAAAGACGGCGAGGTCGCCGGTCTGCTCGCATTACTGCTGTTGACCGACGCGCGTCGCAGGGCGCGCTCGGGTCCGCACGGCGAGCTCATTCCGCTCGACGAACAGGATCGATCGCTCTGGGTCCGCGACGAGATCGCCGAGGGTCTGCGATTGCTCTCGGCGGCATTTTCTCGAGGCACGGTCGGCGCGTATCAGATTCAAGCCGCCATCGCCGCCGCGCACGATCGGGCGGAGAGCACAGACACGACGAACTGGCGCGAGATCGAGTCGCTGTACGACATGCTGCTGCGGATATCCGACAACCCGATGGTCGCGTTGAACCGCGCGATCGCCGTCGCGATGGTGGAAGGTCCATCAGCGGCCCTCGCGATCATCGATACGCTCGACGCCGACTCGCGGATCGCCGGGCACTATCGGTTGGACGCCGTTCGCGGGCATCTCTACGAGCGCCTGGGCGACCTCACGCGTGCAGTAGAGCACTATCGGCGTGCCGCTGAACGCACGGCGAGCGAACCGGAGCGGGACTATCTCACGGGCAAGGCGCTCGGCGTTGCTCGTACCCTCAGCGACACTTCATCACCGGTGAAGAACGTCCGTCAGATGTGACGTAGCAGGCCGCCTACGCCGCCGCGGTCCTCACCTGACACTTCGCTCGGCCCGCCGGCCGGCACGCACAATACAACGGAGAGAGGGTCAAATGCATCGGCTCCGTACCGAGCCTGTCCGTGTCTACGTCGTCCTGCGTATTGTTCCCCGGTCCGCAGACCCGCATCGTTCGGTTACACCTTTCCGAGGATCGGCGCAGAACGATGTCCTCCGCCTCTAGGCCTGTTCCCGCCCCCGCCCCCGCCCCCGCGCGAACGGCTGAGCCGACCAGGGTCATCCCGCGGAAGGCGGTCGTCAGCTGGATCACCTACGATCTGGCCAACGTCATCTTCTCGATGGGCGTGACGTCGCTGAACTTCTCGCTCTTCGTCCGGTCCGTTGTCGGATCCGAGCGAGCGGACAGCCTCGTCGGTCGGATCAGCGCGGTGTCGATGGGCATCATGTTCTGCATTTCGCCGTTGCTTGGCGCGATGACCGACCGCGCGCGCCGCCGGATGCCGTTCCTGATGTGGGCGACAATCATCTGCTGCGCGATGACCGCCCTCATCGCCCGGGGACCGTTCTGGCTGAGCATGTTGGCATTCGTGGTCGCCAACGGCGGGTATCAAGCAGGCGTGCAATTCTACGACTCGCTGCTGCCCGAAGTGACCACCGAACAAAATCGCGGCCGTATCAACGGCATCGCCATCGGAATCGGGTACATCGGCTCGTACATCGCGGTCGGTGTCAGCATGCTGATGGATTCCAAGACGCAAGAGTTCCCGTTCGCCAACTATTTCCTGTTCATCGGCGTCGCGTTCCTGGCGTTCGCCACACCGTGCTTCCTGTTCGTGCGCGAGCGCATCAACGCTCATCCGCGTCCGATCTTCACTCCGCAGGCGGTGACCGAGTCGACGCGTCAGACCGTTCAGACACTCAAGTCGGGACATCGTTTCCCCGGGCTGCTGCGCTTCCTCATTGGCCGCGCGTTCTACACCGACGCGATCAACACCGTGATCTTGTTCATGTCCCTCTACACGGTGAACGTCGCCATCTCGACGGGGCTCACCAAGCAGGACGGCGAGGCGAAGGCCAAGCTCGTGCTCATGGTCGCCATCAGCGCGGCGATCGTCGGCGGCATCCTCTGGGGCTTCATCGTCGACCGAATCGGTCCGAAGCGAACGCTCAATATCGTGCTCACGGGGTGGATGCTCACCTTCGTTGGCGCCGCCTCGATCGGCTTTTTGCACCTCACCATCGGCTGGCTGTTCGTCGTCGCCTGCGCGGCGGGCATCTGCCTCGGCGGCACGTGGGCGTCGGACCGTCCGCTGATGCTGCGCCTCACGCCTCCGGACAGAGTCGGTGAGTTCTACGGATTGTACGGCATGGTGGGACGCTTCTCGGCGGTCGTCGGGCCGCTCGTATGGGGCGGGACGACCTGGCTGATCGTCGAGCGGAGCGGCATGCCCGTTCTCACCGGCGAGGCGTTCGCGATCCTGTCGCTGCTCGTGATGGTGATCGTGGCGTTCCTGATCCTACGCCGCGTCACCGATGCGCCGCGCGACTGGAAGGCGCTGGGCAGTCAGGGTACGCCGACGGGGGGGACGCTGCAGCCGGCGGGAGCGACGGGCGGGCCGCTGTTGGAGTAATTTCGACGCATGCCGTTCAGCGCAACCGTTCTCCGCGTGATGATCGCCTCGCCCGGCGACGTTCCGAAGGAGCGCGCCGTGGTCCGCGAAGTCGTCGGCGAGTGGAACTCGACCAACGGCTCGCATCGCAACGTCATGTTGCTGGCCGTCGGTTGGGAAACGGATGTCGCCCCCGAGATGGGCGACGCACCGCAGAGCATCATCGACAAGAGAATCCTCACGGACGCCGACCTTCTCGTCGGGATCTTCTGGACGCGCCTCGGCACGCCGACGGCGTCGTACGCGAGCGGAGCGGTCGAAGAGATCGAGGTGCACCTCAAGGCGCGCAAGCCGGCGATGCTCTACTTCTCGTCGGCGCCCGCCCCGCTCGACGCGGTCGATCCGGCGCAGTATCAAGCGCTCAAGACGTTCAAGGATTCGTGCCGGTCGCGAGGACTTTACGCGAGCTACGCCGACGTCGAGGACTTCCGGCGACAGTTCTCCAAGGATCTGCAGATCGTCATGAACGCCGACGGCGTCGCGTCGGCCGACGCCATGGCGCGGCCGAAGACGACTTCGGGGGTCGCCGGGGCCTCACTCTCTCCCGACGCGCTCATGCTGCTTTCTGCCGCGAGCGCGGACGGGTCGGGGGTGGTCCTCTTCGAGCGATTCGGCGGCGGCGCCGAGATCAGCTCGAACGACAAGGTCTTCAATGAAGACTCGAGTCCGCGCACGCTCGCGCGGTGGGAAGGCGCGATCGAAGAGCTCGAGAAGAGTGGGCTGCTCAGGGCGACGAGCGCCGCGCGCGAGGTGTTCGAGTTGACGCGCGACGGATTCGCCGCCGCCGACGCGGCGAAGACCGACTCTCAGAAACCGGTATCGTGATGAAACAAAACATGGGTGACGCGGATCGAACGATCCGGATGCTGCTCGGCGGAGCTTTGGCTATTCTATTCTTCGTCGCCGCGCACGACGGCACTGCCGGCGCTATCGTCGGCGGCATCTCGGTCATCCTGTTCATTTCAGCACTGACCGGCTGGTCGGTGATCTACTTCCTGCTGCGAATCTCGACGCGCAGCGACAAGGACGCCAAGCCGCTCGAGCGTAGTTGAATGCCGTCCAGGCTCAGGTCGGCGCGACGGCGCTCACGTCGCGGCCGCAGAACCGGCACACCTTCGCCTTCACGAGAATTCGCTCGGCGCAATACGGGCACTCGCGTTCCTGGCGTTCGTCGGGCAGGTAGCCGCCCGGCGGCGCGGACACGGCGGCGCGTGCTTCGTCGGCGGCGCTGATCGCCGCCTGCACCTGGCGTCGAAACTCGAGCGGGTCGGCGATTCGCGTGAACTCCTCTCTCGTTCCACCGGTGCCGGTGACCTCGATCGAGCCGTAGCCGAGCATGCGGCCTGTCAGGCTCTGGTCGACGCCGACCCCTTCGACCTTCGAGAGCATCGTCTCCAGCGTCCGACGGCGAATCCAGCCCACCTTTATCACGACTCGCTTGTCGGTGACGGCGAACTCCGACGTCGCATAGGTCAGCCAGGCTCGACCAAACGTGTAGGCCGCGATCGCCCCCGTGACCGCGACCAGGACCCACCACCAGTGCCCTGCGGCGATCGCGATGATCAACGCGGCAACCGTGAGCGCGCCGACAATCGAGGCCGTCGTGAAGATTCCTTTGTGTAGCCGGGCGCGATAGCGAATCGTTTCGCCCGGCAGCAGCTGCGAGTCTACGTATGACATGCAGGACACCCTACTAATGAAGGTGGCTTTGTCGGTGGAGAGCTTAACAATACGCACCGGCGGCCGTCTTGCACGTGTGACCGTTTGCTAATATGACCACTGCGTGACCTTCCCCGGCCGACTTCCGATCTCCGTCATCCTCGCCACCATCGAGCCCCCCCCATGGCCCGACCTCGCGAACTGCCTGGAGGTTCTGGCACCCCAAGTGGCTGCCGTTGGCGGGGAAATCATCGTCGGTGACGGGCACGGTGCCGCGTTGGATGCAACCGGCGCCGCGGGCTCGAGGGGTGTGTCATGGGTCCGGATTCCCGGAGCGTCGGTGTTCGAGTTGCGCGCGCGAGCCGTCGAACGAGCTCGCGGCGAAATCATCGCCCTCACCGAAGATCATTGCCTCGTCGGCCGCGATTGGTGCGAGCAAATCCTGAATGTGTTCGCGAGGCATCCGAACGCGATGGGCGTGACGGGCCCGGTGCTCAATGGATCGACGGATCGCCGGATCGATCAGGCCAACTTCCTACATTCCTTCGCGAGCTGCATTCCGCCCGTGAGCAAGACGCAATGCTCGCGGTGTCCGCCTCCGGCCAACGTCGCCTTTCGACGGGCGGCGATAGGGCCGGGACCAATTCCTGCAGGCCACATCGAGCTCGAACTCGGCCCGCAACTCTTTGGGCAGGGTTTGTTTCACGTTCACGACGGAATCACGGTGACTCACGTGCAGTCCCATGGTTTCTGGCTCACGCTGCGAGCGCATTTTGACAACGGCCGCTCGACCACGGGATTGCATCCCGTTTCGCTCACTCGCCGTCAATTGCCATGGAATCTCCTTCGCGGGTCGCTGCGCGCGATGAGTCCGGAGGCGCGTGCAACTCGGGCCGTTCGAGAAAGCCTCCCGTTGATGTTCCTGTTGTCCTGTTGTCACGCGGCGGGTGAAGTGGCCGGAATCGTCGCCGGTCCCGGCCGCAGTCCCGCGCGACTTCGATAGTCGTGCCTCTCCGCGTAGCGAAAACGTCGAGCCAACTGCGGTCGTTGCGCATCGTGCAGGTGTCGCCGGCGTACGCTCCACTCGTCGGCGGCGCGGAACGCATGCTGCAATCGGTTTCGGAGCGGCTCGTCGAACGCGGTCACGACGTCAGCGTGCTCACGTTCGATTGCGCGGCCCTGCCGGACTTCGACTCGCCGCGCGGCGCCGGGCTGACGCCGAGCGAAACGATCAACGGAGTGCGGGTGACGCGAGTCGGTCCCGCGAGCCCTCGGTTCCAGAGATGGCACCAGTGGTGGTTGAAGCAGCGCGGTGGCTGGCGGACTTCGGCATGGTTGTTCAGCGACAACGTTTGGCCGCTTCGCCCGCCGAGCGGTCTCGGTCTCGTCTTACCGCTCGCGCGCATGAAAGCCGACGTCGTCGTGTCGGCGAATTGGCATTTCGGAATGTCGTACTGGGTGTGCCGCCCGCGGCACCTCCGCAGCACACCGCGAGTCGCGTTTCCGATTCTGCACATCGAGCGAGAGTGGGCGCACAACCCGATCTACCCGCGGATGTTTCGCGACTGCGACGGCGTCATCGTGTGCACCGAGGCCGAACGCGATTTTGTTCGGGCGCGCGGCGGTCACACGATCGCGGTCTCGGGCGCCGGTGTAGACCCCGGTCACTTCATTCGTCGAGACGGTGCCGCGATCAGAGCTCGCTACGGCATCGGCGACCGCGCGGTCGTCGGCTTCGTCGGTCGACAGGACACGAATAAGGGCGTCCCAACGCTCATCGAAGCCATGCGCAACGTGTGGCGGCGCTTCCCCGACTCGGTGCTTCTACTCGCCGGCCAAAGCGCGCACCGCGGAGAGAGAGTCTCCGAGATGCTCGACGAGCTCACCGAGGAGAATCGCGCCCGCGTCGTGCTGATCGACGATTTCGACCAGCGAGACGCGGCGTCGATCATGGACGCCTGTGATCTGCTCGTGTTGCCGTCGGTCGAGGAGTCGTTCGGCCTCGTGATGATCGAAGCGTGGATGTGCGGCAAACCGGTGATCGGCGCCGACATCGCGAGCACACGCTGCATCATCGACCACGGTGTCGACGGCTGGACCGCCAAACCGTTCGACGCAACCGATCTCGCGGATCGGATTCTCGACCTACTCGCCGATCCCGCGAAGCGCGCGGGATTCGGCGAGCGCGGCCGCACCAAAGTACTGTCGCGGTACACGTGGGATCGCGTGACCGACGTCTGGGAGTCCGCGCTCCGGCGAGCGGCCCGCCGTTCGCACAATCGAGCGCCGGCGTCACACGAGCGTCAGCGAATTCCGGCAAGCATGAAGGGCGAGGTGTCCTAGCGCCGCTCGGCCGTCCGCACCTATGCGGTGGGGACGAGCGTAATCTGCACGTCCTGCGTGTGCACGATCTCACAGCTGCACGGCCGCGGCGTGCTCGTCACCTGAATCGACTCATGGACCGGCGTAAAACCGGTCGCGGTGACGTCCACCGAGTACGTCCCACCCGATCCTGTAACCGGGCACGTGGAGCTGCATGAAAAGGACCTGACCACGGCTCCGGAAACGGCGACGGTCGCCGTCACCGGGCCGCCGGTCGACGAGGCGATCGCAATCTCGAGCGCGATCGGCGCGGCGCACGGCGGCAGAATGCACGGCTCTTCGCTGCAGCCAGTGAAGGCGAGCGCCGCGAGCAGGAAGTATCGCATATCGACTGAACCGAGCTTTGCGTCGCCGCGTCACTCCCCCCCGCGGCGGAAAGGATCAGCCGTTCGACATGCGCGCCGACGCCATCGTCGGCTCGAAGAGTTCCACCGGATTCCCCGAAGGGTCGTCGACGATGACCTGCTTGCCGCCGACACCAGTCACCAAGCTGTTCCGGAAATGGACGCCGGCGTTGTTCAACCGCTCGATCGTCGCCGGCAAATCCGCGACCTCGATCGCGAAACGATTCCACCCGCCGGGTTGCTGCGTGGTACCGTCGGGCATCGGTTGACCGCCGCCGGCGGACGGATTGGGTGCGCTGAGCACGAGACGCAGCTCGCCGCGCGTGAGCATCGCGAACGCGGGGGCCGGATGCATTTGAAGCTCGAAGCCCAACTGCTCGACGTAGAACGGAATCGCCTCGTCGACGTCGTCGACGATGTAGCGGACTTGAACACTGGCCATGGTGATATGCCTCGTCGGATCGGTCGCGTCACGCCGACGGCGGGCGCGGAACGTCTGGCGGAAACGGAACTCCCCGGGGCGGCACGGGCGGTCCTACGTGGCCGAAAATTCGCCCGGCCTCCGGTCGCGAGAAGACTGTCGCGATGCGCTGTTCGAACTCGACCATTGCGGGGTTGGGCGCGTGAGCCGACAACAGCTTGGGCAGCTCCGGAATCGCCGCCACGATCATGTCGCGTTGTGCCTGCGTGAGCCCAGCCTCCGGCAGAAGAAAAGACTCGAGGTGTTCCCGCCAGAGCTGAATCCGAAGCTCGGGCCGGACTTCGTTGACGAGCACACGCCGGACCACCATCGGGAAACGGCCCAGATCACTCCAGTTCAGCGGGAGCTTTTCCGGATGCTCGTGGATCCACCCTCGGAGCTCGGACCGCCACGCCGGATACCACTCGCAACTCGCCACCGAGACCACCTCCTTCTCAACTATCAAGTAAGGGCGGGCATCAGCTGAAAGCGAACCTGGCGGCGCTTCAAAGCGGCCTGGGCTGAACCCGGTCTATTTTGGCGCGACGGCTACGGTCGCGTGGCGGCGCCGACGTAGAGAATTCCTGAATACATCGACGGACGCGTCGCCGTGACGGTCGCTTCGACCAGCCCCGCCGCGGCGGCCATCTTCGGCCATCGCGCGACGGGAATCGGATGCGGGACCCACGGGCTCGGCAGCCGCCGGTCGTACTCGACGACGATGACTCGCCCTCCGCCGCGCAGGGTCTGAGCGAGACGCGTCAGCGTCCCGGTTGCGTCGCGAACGAAGTGCAACGCATTCGCGAAAAGAATTCCGTCGAGTGGCATGGTTCCCGTTCCCAGACCGGGCAGCTCGAGCGGGCGCGTGAAGTTCGCGCGCACGGGCACGATGCGCACGTCGCTGTCGCCCGGCAGGTCCGCGAGCGCACGCACGGCAGTCACATCATCGTCGACCGCGTAGATGGTGCTGCCGGGACCGAGAAGCGCGGCCAACGCGCGAGTGAACGTGCCGGTCCCCGCGCCAAGGTCGGCCCAGACGCCTTGGCGTTTACCGACGGCGTCGCGAAGCAGATCGATCGCTTCTTCAATCTCCATCGAAGGCCACGCTCCCGCGATTGGATCATGAAACCGTAATCAATTGGCCATCGAGCCGTCACCTCCTCCCAACGAGCGGCTAACCCGGATGTACTACCATGGGCCTCACCAACCTGCGAGGGGAGCGATGACGGCCAAAACGCAATCCGTTCTATCCGCGGAGCCCAACGTGACGCCGATGATCGACGTGCTGCTGGTCGTAATCATCGTATTCATGGTCGCGATGGTTCGAGTGCGCCATACGATCGACGCAGTGTTGCCCAGTCCGTGCGTGGGCGCTTGTGGGGCCTCGGCACAGGTCGTCCTCGAGGTGTTGCCCGGGCCGAGTTATCGCATCAACAAGCGGCCAATCTCCGAGCATGAGCTCTTGCCCGAGTTGAACCGCGTCTACGCGTCACGGCCGGAGAAGATCATTCATGTCGCCGGAGATCCACGCGTTCGCTACGACGACATCATCGCGGCGATGGACGTCGCGAAGTCGGCGGGGGTGCGTGTGATCGGCATAGCGCCGAAGGCACTGTCAGCCGACAGGTGACGCTGCCAATCGGCGCGTGGCGTACCCGCTGGTTAGCTCAACCCGCCTGCCTTGTACCACGCCCGATGAGGGGAGGCGTGGTTGCACCGCGGGCACTGTGTCCAAGAGAATCGTGCCTCGCACGACGGACACTGTCCCTGCGATGCAAAGGTGTCGAATGCGGCGCCGCATCCATCGGGGGCGCACACCCAGGTCATTCCGACCGAGGGCGAAAACCCGCATCCGGGGCAAGCGATCTCCGGGCGAGGAAATCCGCGGGGGACCGCGCCTTCGAGACGGCTCATTTCACCGCGCTCACGTGCCCGCCGACGACGCGCCAATCGCCGCCTTCATCGCGGGCCCACACGCGGGTGTATTGATACGTGCCGCGATCGAGCATGCCGGCCATGTCGACGACGAGCCGTGTTCGCAAGCTGGCTATGGCCACCCGAGCCCCGACGCGCCGCACTCGGAGCTCTTCTGGAACGTGCTCACGAAATCGCACGACGCCGGTCGCGTGCGCGTCGAGATCCTGCCTCTTCGTCGACAGTTGCCCGTTCGGCCCGACGAACAGAAGATCTTCCCCGATGAGCTCATCCAGCGTCGCGACATCCGCGGCGAGCTGCGCGGCCCGCAGCCGAGTCTCCAGTGCCACGATCTCCGGATCGGGCGCGCCGACGAGGGCCGCATTCAGCAACGTCAGGTCGGCCGGCGTCGAAGTCACGAAAACTTTCCCGTCTCGAGAAAACGAAGGATGAGCGCGTGAACCGTCTGGGCACCATGAGCAGCGGATGCCATTGCAAACCTGCCGGTCCAGTGAATTTACGATACACCGGGCCGAAGACCGGCCAACGCGGCAATTGGTCGGCCAGCTCGCTCCCCGCGTTCGGCGGACCCAGCATTACGACGCGGTGCACGCATCGACGCCGGCGATCTCCCCAGGCCACCCCTCTTCAATCACTCCGCCTGCGCCAGCAAACGCGCGTGAGCGTCGAGCGTCTGCCTGTCCGCCTCGGGCACGCGACTCAAGTCGAAGACGATCTCGCCGTCGACGATGCGGGCGAAGCGGTCCGAGGTCAGATGATGCGGGCCTTGCTGCGGGACGATGATAAAATGCGCGTGCGCGACGCCGTAGCCGTGAACCAAATAGCCGACCCGCTGAAGAGGAAAGACGGCGCGCATTCGGCGCCCTATGCGCTGCGCGACGGTCATGATGTGCGCCGCCACGGATTCGGGAACGTCGCTGAAGTGATCGACATGGGTGTTGGGGATGATGAGGCATTCCCCGGGCGCCGTCGGCTGCAATGTCATGAACGCCGACACCAAATCGTCGCGATAGACGAAGCTCGCCGGCGCGCGCTCGGCGACGATCTCACAGAAGATGCACGGCATCGCGCGTCAGCGAAGTCAGTGAGCGTGCGTGCCGATTCGGAACGCCGGGAGGAGACACGCGCTGTCCGGTTCGAACGCGTCGCCGCCGGCCTCTTGGATCGCGGCGACGAGCCATCGCGGCGCCTGCGTGTGGCCCGGCTCGACGTCGACGAGGACGACTTTGTTCGGGCGCGGCGGGAGAATCGTCTGAATCGTCCGCAGGAGATCCGCGCTGTCGAGCGCGGCGTGCAAGAAATGGTACTGCCTCTCGCCCGACTGCCGTACCACGACCAGCGATTGTCCGTCTCGGCAGATTCGAGCCGCGTCCTTGCGCAGCTCCACATTGGTCGATCGCTGGCAGGCGGCGACTGCGGCGGCGGCAATGACTGATCGCAGAATGAAAGCGCGCATCCGGATCTCCTAGCAGCGGTCGAATACAACATACGCACTATCCCGCGGCCGGTCGCCCTCCGAACGAGACGACGTTGCCGTCGGGGTCCTCGATATAGAAGTCTTTCGTCCCCCAGTCCGTCGCCTGGAGCGGCTGGGAAATCGTGATGCCGTTTGCGACACACCGCTCGTAGAACGCCTCGATGCCGTCCACACCAGCCGCCGCGTCGAGGTGCTCGTGCTCGCGTCGTTCCCGTCGATAGGTATCGCTCTTCGGCGATTCCTTCAGGTGAAGCTCGAGACCGTCGAGATGGCCGATCGCGTAGAAGCCCTCCCACGGATCGCCGAACGTGAAGCCGAGCTTTTGATAAAACGCGATCGAGCGATCCAAATCCTCGACCAACAATTGGGGAGCCAGCGACGTGAGTCGCGGCGCTGTGATGAGCGAAAGCTCCATCGGCTGTGCCTCCAGTTGTGAGCCGAAGCGACGAATGACGATCGCCACGGGTGCGTCATCAGTTGCGCCAATCCGAGTGCGTGCGGTTGTATGCCGTGACGAACGCCGACGTCCCCGCGCCGTCAGGTAGCCCGCGCAGCGTCTTGAGAATACCGGTCAGGTCGATCGTGTGCGACTCGGTAAACGATCCGTCGTCCGCGACCTCGCTTGTGCGCGGGGCTTCGATCTCGTTGATGTCCTGCATGGCCGCTCTCAAATCCACACCCACGCGCGCCATCTGGGCCTCGAGATCGGCCATGAATGCTTCGATGTTCCACCGTTGGTCCGGCGACAATTCCTCGTCGTTCATTCGTGCCTCGGTCAATGCATCACGGTCCGGGAATGTCGGCCTTGGACCGACGCCGGATTGGAGCGATCTCCTCGTCGCCGACGCCAAGGCTGTGCAAGTCGTCGGCCGATGCCAGCCTGGCACCGGAACGGGCTCGCCGGGCTATGAGCAGCGTCGCGATCGCCGAGCCGGCGCCCATGACGGTGAGCAGCCCGAAATTGATGATCGCCAATCGCGGCGACCAGGCTCTTCCGCCCGTCGACGCGAGAAAAAGCCAGTAAAGGAAACCGGCCCCGGCGCCGAGGGAACCGACGAGAGGCAGCGAGAGCTTGTTGAATCGCCGGCCGCGCGCGGTGAGCGCCAGGACGCCGGCAAACGCCACCCCCAACAGAAACGACGCGACCGAAAACCTGCCGGCGACTCGAAGCACTTCCACGACCGAGGCTCGGCCGCGGAGCCACGCGAACGCGCCAACGGCCGTCGTGACCGCGCCGATGCCGACGGCGAACGTCAATCCCGTTCCGATCATCCCACGAACGACTCTCAACCATCGCGGCACAACTCGTCCCCCAAACTCGAAGTCGCTTTACGCCGTAAAGTAGAAATGCCGGCGACGCGGCGTCAACGGTTCCGATGGTTTACCACTCCGCCGCGTAGACGAACCCGGCCGGCGAACGTCCGAGCCATCGCAGCACGACGAGCGCGTGCTGGCAAGCGCCATGCGCCAGAATTGCCAGGGCGTCGCGAGGCCGGTCCGGTCTCGTGCCGAGCCGTTCGGCATCACGGGCGTGCCGAGTGGCCGCTCGGCGCTTGACAGCAGACGTGTCGAACTCCTACTTGTGGATCAATAGGAGTTCTACATATCAACCCGGACCCTCGCGCGCCCCCCCCATGGCCGGTCTCGACTCGAAGAAGAACGAGCTGCTCAAGGGCACGCTCGACATGCTCGTCCTGCAGACGCTGAGCGTCCGGCCGCTGCACGGGTACGGCATCGCGCAGCAGATCGAGGCATTGTCCGAGGACGCGCTGCGCGTCGAGCAGGGCTCGCTCTATCCCGCGCTCGAGCGCCTGCAAAAGAAGGGCTGGATCACGTCGCGGTGGGGCGAGTCGCCGACCGGACGCCGCGCGCGCTACTACACGCTCACCGCCGCGGGCCGCCGGCAACTGGGCAACGAGATCTCGAGCTTCGACGCCATGCTCGTCGCGATCAACCGCGTGCTGCGGCGCGCCTGAGGCCGCGAGAGAGTCATGTCACTCCTCGATTCGGTCCGATACCGGCTGCGGGTGTTCACGCGGTCGCGCCAGCACGAGCAGGAGCTGGCCGAAGAGATGGAATTTTTCGTGAACGCCGAAGCGCGCCAACGAGAGCACGCGGCTCGCGGCGACGTCTCGGCGAAAGCGGCGCGAGACGGCGCGCGGCGGCGCTTCGGCAACGCGACGTACTATCGCGAAGAAGCACGGCGAATCTCCGGACTCGACGTCATCGACACGCTGGGGCAGGATGCGGCATTCGCGCTCCGCACGTTCGCGCGAACGCCGGTGTTCACCGCGGTCGCCGTCGCGACGCTCGCCATCGGGATCGGCGCGAACACGGCGATTTTCAGCGCCGTCGACACGCTGCTCCTCACGCCGCTGCCGTTCAAGGCGCCCGACCGTCTCATGAACGTCGCCCTCACGGTTCCGGCGACCAGCGCGAGCCGCGCGCGCGACGATCTCGTCTGGTCGTATCCGAAGGTCGAGGCGTTTCGGGAGAGTCAGAACGTCTTCAGCGATCTCACCGCCTGGTTCAGCACCCAGAACACGGTGCGCGTGGGCGACGACGCGCTGCGTCTCTCGGGCGAGTTCGTAGACTCGCACTACTTCGCGACGTTGGGCATCGTGCCTGCCCTTGGCCGCGCGATGCTTCCGACGGAGAACCGCGTCGGCGGTCCGGCTGTCGTCGTGATCTCCGACGAGCTGTGGCGCGCCGGGTTCAACGCCGATCCGTCCGTCATCGGCAAGCGGATCGACGTCGACATCGCGACGTTGACCATCATCGGCGTCGCGCCACCGGGCTTCGCCGGAGTGAGCGGCAAAGCCAAGCTCTGGCTGCCGTTTCTGAGCGACCCGCCCGTCTGGGACAACGCGCTGTTTCGCGACCCGTACAATCACTCCTTCTTTGTGATCGGTCGGCTGGCGCCCGGCGTGACGCCTGACCGCGCCGCGGCGATCTCGCGCGAGCTGGGCCCCCGGATCGACGCGCGTTTTCCCGAGACCGGCCCGCATTCGCGTCATTGGGGGATCGCCGCGCGGACACTCGACGCGACGCGTATCAGGGACGACGACCGTCGCACCCTCTTTCTGTTGTTCAGCGCCGTCGGCATGGTGCTGCTCGTCGCCTGCGCCAACGTGGCGAATCTGTTTCTCGTGCGCGCCGCGGGCCGGCGCCGCGAGATCGCGGTGCGGCTGGCGATCGGTGCGTCGCGCGCTCGCCTGATCCGCCAACTCCTCGTGGAAAGCGTACTGCTCGCGATCGCCGGCGGAGTGGCGAGCCTCGCCGTCGCGTGGGTCGGCGTGGGAATCATCTCGGAGGTCCGCCCGGGGCTCTGGAGCTCGCAGAGCGATAGCGGCGTCGGCACGGTGTTCACGGACCAGATCCATCTGAACATCGCGGCGTTCGCGTTCACCGCCGCGATCGCGCTCGCCACCGGGCTGGTCTTCGGCCTCGTTCCCGCGATGCAGTCGACGCGGCCCGAGTTGACGGAATCGTTGAAAACCGAGACCGGCGTAGCGTCGCGCTCGGCGATCTCGCGCCGCCTTTCGATGCGCGACGCCATCACGGCCTTCGAGATCGCGCTCGCCGTCGTATTGCTGGCGGGTTCCGGAGTTCTCGTGCGCAGTCTCGTTCAACTGGTGGCCATTCGCCCCGGTTTCGACCCGCAGCGCGTGCTTACGATGCGAGTGAACCGCGCTGCGGCGTGGTCACGGGATTCCATTTCACGGTTCTACGACGTAGCCGTCGATCGACTTCGATCGCTTCCCGGCGTGAAGGAGGTCGCGATCGCCGATTGTTCGCCGCAGAGCGGAGGGTGTAGTGTCGAGAACGTCGATGTGCTCGACCGCGCGACGGGGCCGCAGCGGATCGGAACCGGCCTGCATTGGATCACGCCCAGCTGGACCGACGTGCTCCACGTACCTCTGGTGCGCGGACGGTCGATCGAGAGGTCGGACGCGATCGGCGCGCCCCTTGTCGTGGTCGTGAGCCAAAGCGCCGCTCGTGAGTTCTGGCCGAGCGACGACGCGATCGGCAAGCGCCTGATTCTCCACGCCCACGACACGGCGCGCGTGGTCGGCGTCGTGGGCGACGTTCGGTTCTACGGCGTTCAACAGCCGCCACGGCCGGACATCTACATCTCGTACTATCAGTTTCCGATGAGCTTTCGGATGATGGTCCACATGCTCACGGCCGGCGACCCCGCGGTGGTCGCCGAGCCGGCTCGCCGCGCGCTGCGCGAAGTGGCACCCGGTTTCCCCGTCTACGACGTGGCGTCGATGGAGACGCGTATCGGTTCGGTGCTGGCCGGGTCGCGGTTCTTGGCGCAGTTGTTGTCGCTGTTCGCCGTGCTTGCGCTCGTGCTGGCGACGATCGGCACCTACGGCACGATCTCGTACGCCGTCGCCCAACGCACGCGGGAGATGGGCGTTCGCATCGCTTTGGGGGCGACACCGCGCGATCTCACGCGTCTCGTCGTCGGGCGCGGGCTCGTGTTGGCGGCGGCGGGCGGCGCTGTGGGTTTGGTCGGAGCGTCGGCCGCAGTGCGCCTCATTCGCGCCCAGCTCTACGGCGTCGAACCGACGGATCCCGTCACGCTCGTGGGGATCGTCGTTCTGTTGGCGATTGCGGTCGTCGCCGCGAGCTGGGTCCCGGCGCGGCGCGCGGCCGGGATTCCAGCCGTCGAGGCGCTTCGCGGAGGATGAGAGAAGACTCATGAGTGACAATATCGACTTCATTCCGGTGCGACGCCGCCGGCTGTCGGAAGAGCTGGCCGACCGGATCATGGGATCGATCGCGGCGGGGCGGCTTCGGCCGGGCGATCAACTCCCTCCGATTACCGGGATGGCGCGGTCGTTCCGCGTCGCGCCGGCGACGGTGCGGGAGGCGTTGGCTCACCTCGAGGCGAAACGGATTGTCGAGATCCGGCAGGGCGCGGGCGTTTTCATCGCCGCCAGTGCGGCGTGACGCCTGACCGGCGCGCTTGATTCTCAGTCAGGAGGCCGCATCATTGGCGGCACACCTGCGAGGAACTCGAGCTCCATGCGCGACACTCTGCTAGCGATCGTCGTCTCCGTCGCCGCACCGTTGGCCGCCGAGGCGCAGAACCCGGCCGTGGTCTGGGCCACCGATTCCACGGCGCCTTGCGTCGGGGTCACTGTTTCGGTCAACGCCAACGCCGCGAAGTTGCAAGCGCTGGTCGGACCGCGCTGGCGCGTCGTGCCGTCGAAGGACGGGACGGCAGCGGCGTCGCTCTTCGTCACGCGATGCCCGAAGAGCGCGGTGGGCGATCGTCGCATCGGCCCAGCGACGATCGCGGCCGTCATCCTCGCCGTCGAGTCGCGAGCCGACGCTCCCGGCGGCCCGCGCGCGCCGGTCGTGCCATTGGTGTTCGGTGAAACGGGAGCGCCAATCCCGGAGTTGTTTCGCAGTAATGCGTTTGTCGTTCGCGCGGCGTCCGTCACGCTCGCCGTCGATTCCGCGGCGTTGCCGCATCGCGCGAGTTTCGCCGTCGTGACGCCGGGCGGACTTATCGACGGCACGGCGATTCCCTCCGACAGCTCGACCGTGCGATCGCTCGACAGCCGGCTATCGGGAACCGACCCGAGCCGCGTGTCGGAATTCAGCGGTCCGGAATGGATGCGTCGATACCAGGCGTCCGCCGCGGTGCTGACGACGGGAACGACGCTGTTCTCCGAGTTAGGAGTCGCGACGATGCCGACCACCGCGCTCTACGACGCGGATTTCGGCTGGCGCTTCGCGTTCCAGGTGAAGAAGTAGCGATCAGCCGACGTACGTGTAGGTGAAGCCCTTCTCCTGCGCGCGATTCGTGACGATCACTCCGGCCGCGACCACTCGCGCGTTGGGCGTCACGAGATTCGCACGAAGATCCGCCTCGACGTCCGCCGCGGTGAGCCCGGCTTCGGACGCGACCGCTCGCGCGAGCCGTCCCGTCGCCAACCCACAGACGGCGACGATCACGCCGCGCTTCGCGAGATCGGTCGCGGTGCTCGCTTGCGGATTCCGCACGGCGGACGCGCCGCCGTCGTTCACTTTCTGCGACTCGCCCAATTTGTATTTGGCCCACATCGCGTCGTTGAATCCGAAGACGGTCGCGAGGTGCCGCACGCACACGATCACGTTGACGTCGGCATCCTTGAGCTGATAAATCGGTCCCGTGTTCGCCGAGAGAAAGTTGCGCGAAAACGCCCAGCCCATCGGCCCGTTCTCGACGCTCGTACAGTCGTAGATGTTCTTGTGTTGGCCGGTGAGTTCGTCGAGCCACGCGTCGGCCGGATGCGTCGGTCCGCGCGAACGCGCGGGTTGCGCGGGTTGCGCGGGTTGCGCGGGTTGCGCGTCAGCAGTGGACGGAATGGCGGCGGCGCCGGCGAGCGCGGCACTCGCCGCGGCCAGTCGAGAAAGGAAGGAACGCCGAACGACGGCGCCCTGAAGCGGAGAGCTCATGGTGACTCGAGTTGGGATGAAGGAACCGCCGGAGAATGTCCCTCCGGCGCCCGCCCGCCGCTACCGTTCGCGGCACACCGAGCACCGATTCCTGACTAACGCTGGCGGCGCGGCGCGCTCGGGCGCAGCGTGCGGCCATGAGACTCCGTCACTCGCTGCTCGCGCTCGCCCTCGTTGCCGGCGCCGCGACCACATCGCCGACGGCGATCGCGTGGATCGCATCGGGCGCCGAAGGAGAACGGGCCATCCAGATGCCCGACACGCTCGGCGCAAACTTCTCGATCGGCGACAGCGTCAACAAATCCGGCACGACCGCCGACTACGACGCGCTTGTCGGGACGTGGGAATTTCGGTTTCAGAACCGCGACGGCCAGGGACGCTTCGGGCCTCCGTTCGTCGGGCATTGGACGTTCGAGAAGAAGCCCGGCGGCGGATTAGTCGAAGATCGCTGGCGCCCCGACAATCCGTCGGCGCCGATGGGCCAGACGCTGTACACGTATCGGATCTTCGACGAAGAACGGAAGGTCTGGCAGATGTACGGGACGTGGCCTGGGAGCGGAGAGATCGAACCGGGGCTCACGTGGTCGGACGGCGTTTCGCGCTTCGCGATTCAGCATAGCAAGAACGGCCTCTCTCGCATTCGCTACCTGCGGATCGACAAAAACAAGTTCCTCTGGCGTTCGGATCGAAGCGTGGACGGCGGCAAGACGTGGATGCGCGACGCCGGTACTATGGAAGCGAAGCGGATCTCGCAGTAGCTAACGCGAGCGCTTGCGGACCGCGGCGGCGACCGCGGCGCGCCGGCGGCGAGATACCGGCACCTTCGCGCCGCTGGCGAGCACCGCGGTCAAGTCGCCGGAGCCGTTCGTCGCGAGCGCGCGCACACCGTCGACTCGAATGAGCGCCTGGCGATGCGCGCGGACGAATCCGTGCGTCGCGATTCGGCGCTCGAGATGCAGCAACGACTCGCGCAGCAGATAACTTTTGGCGCCGACCCAGACACGCGCGTAGTAGTCCGCGGCCTCGATCCAATCGATTTCGTGTAGCGGAACCACGACGACGCCGCGAGAGGTCGTGACGACGATGCGCGGATCGCGCTCCGCCCGGCCGCCGGCGAGCCGTTTTTCGACGCGCTTGATCGTGGCCGCGAATCGCGTCTCACTCACCGGCTTCACGAGATAATCCAACGCCTCGGCGTCGAACGCGCGGATGGCGAACTGGTCGTACGCCGTGAGGAACACGACGACCGGCATGCGTTCGACGCCGCGCCGCTGAATCACTTCGAACCCGCCGATCTCGGGCATCTGAACGTCGAGAAAGAGCAGGTCCGGACTCACCGAGTCCAAAGCCGCGAGGACCTCTCGTCCGTCGCGGCATTCACCCACGACCGCGTATCGAGGATACGGCGCCAGCAATTGCCGCACGCCTCGGCGCGCCGCGGGCTCGTCGTCGGCGATCAGCACGCGCCAACTATTGCGTGTCATCGGTCCGACCTTCGTCGACGACAATGTCACGATACGGAATCCGCAGCCGCGCGATCGCGCCCTGGTCCGGAGCGGGGACGAGCTCCACGGTCGCCGCATCGCCGTATAGAGTGCGCAGGCGTTCGCGGGTGTTTTCGATGCCATGTCCGCCCGCCTGTTGCGGTGTTCCCGTGAGTCCGCCGCCGTCGTCGCGCACCGTCAGCTCGAGCATGGCCCCATCCCGCCGCGCCGACACCGCGATTCGCCCGGCCGCCGATCGCCGAGCGATGCCGTGCCTCACCGCATTCTCGACGAGGTGCTGAAGCGCGAAGCTCGGCACCGCGGCGGACAACAGTTCGGGCGGAACGTCGATGGTCGGCCGCAATCGATCGGAGAAACGGGCCTGCTCGACGGCGAGGTACTGGCGGAGCAACGCGAGCTCGTCCTCGAGCGACACTTCGCTCGCGCGCGAGCGGTCGAGCGTCGTCCGGAGCACGTCCGAGAGCTGCTCGATCACGCGAGTTGCCGCGACGTTCTCGCCGTCGCGCACCAGAACGTTGACGGTGTTGAGGCTGTTGAACAAAAAGTGCGGGTTGAGCCGCGCCTCGAGCGCGGCGAGACGCGCGCCGGTCAATTGGTTCGACAGCCGCGAGACCTGCGCCTCACGATCGCGCGCCTCGGCGAAATAGCGGAGCGCGTGTTCCACGCCGACGATCGAAAAGTAGACCCCGGCGCCGAAGGGAAACGTCGTGAACACCCAGCTCAGGTAAAATCGGCCGATGCTGCCGTCGAACGAATTCGGCAGCAGCGCCATCCTGAGAAGCGTGCCGCCTCCCGCCCACGCGAGACAAAAAAGCAGCGCGAACGCGACATGAATGGCCACGTTGCGCGCCCTGATCGGATGCGCGAGGGGAAATCGCCGCGACAGCACGATGACGAACGGCGTGAGCACGCCGTAGAGCAGCCAATCGAGCCCGTTGAACAGCACCTGGCGATAGCGAATCGTCTCGCCGAACAGACCTTGTTGGGCGAGCGAGTCGAGCGAGCCGAGTACCGCGGGGAGAATCCAGATCGTGGAGACGACGATCCACGGTGGCGGGCGTATCGATGGCGTCTGCACGCGGGCACGCTACAGCCCGGTATCGAGCCCCGCAACGTGATAGCCGTTCGCTGCGGCCGGGGTACCGTTCACCGAAACTCGAGAACAGCAGGCTGAGCTCCGGCATCATTCGAAGACTACGCGGATTGACCCACCAACTCCCAAATACTCCATGGAGCATAGCTCCGCCGTCCACTGATCTTCCATCCTCTCGCCTTGAGCGCGCGAGCCAACTCGCGGCGAAACACACCATGGGTGACGACGGCGACGACCGAGGACGTCGCGCGGGCGCGACACGCCTGCTCGCACCAACTCGCCGAGGCGTCTTCCAAGATGCCGGCGGCATCATAGTCGCTGCGCCATCGCTCCAATGCCGAGTGATTCAGAGGAAGCCACGCGGGGAGCGAATGCGCCTCGGTCCGTGGCGAATGAGCAGAATGCGGACGATGACCCTACGCGGTGGTTCGGCGAAAGTGTCTTTCTGTCAGGCCGAGCGGTTGAAGGCCGCCGCGTTATCAATGGCCCAGTTGGCGAACGTGCGCGCCGGCATGCCCGTGACTTCCGCCACGGTGGACGTGACGAAGGCCGGGTGACCGAGCGCGGCACCCCACGCCGCCAGCAACATCTCGACGACCTGCGGCGGCCAGGTGCCCGCCGTCTCTCGCCGAAACTGGTCCGGCGAAAGTTCCTCGAAACGGAGCGGCCGTCCTATCGCTTCGCCGATGGCGTGTACTTGCTGCTCGTGCGTCAACGCTTCGGGGCCGGTGAGAACGTAGTCCGCTCCCGCGTGACGATCGTCGAGCAGTGCGCGCGCGGCGACGGTGGCGATGTCACGCTCGTCGATCGGCGCTGTTGCCGCCGCGGCGTACGGCCAACGCACGATGTCGCCCACGCGAGTTTGCGGCGCCCACCAATAGAGCGCGTTCGACGAGATCATGCCGGGCCGGAGCATCGTCGTCGGCACGCCGCCGCCCTCGAGTAGGCGCTCGATTTCAGCGTGCACGGCGCGCAACGCGTTCGGCTGCTGAAAGAAGGGATGCGGCGTCCGATGTGGCGACGAGAGGTGAACGATGCGCGACGGCGCTGCGGCCGCGAGTCGGTCGATCACGGCCGCGGCGGCCTCTAGCCCTTCGGTCCAAACAAAAAATGCCGGTCCAATGCGATGGAACGCCGCGTCGAGCGAATCGGGCGCCGTCAAGTCGCCCGTCACGACCTCGACGCCGGCTGGAAAGTCCGACTCGGTCGGCCGACGCGTGAGCGCGCGGACCGGCGCGCCGAGCCGAGCCAATTCGTCGACCAGATGACGCCCGGTTCGACCGGTGGCGCCGATCACGAGAATGGGCTTCAACGTTCGTGACTCCCGACAACGGCGACGCGGCTCACGCGTCCGCGTGGCGATCTTTACTGAACCAGATGAGCTCCACCGGAGCTCCGTCGACGAGGATCATCGCGGCGCGCACGCCTTCGGATGGCGATCCCGGTGGGTAGATCACTTCTTGTCCTTCGAGCGCCGCATCGAGATCGTCGACCTCGAACGCCACGTGGGGCAGAGTCTTGATCGCCGGGTGGAGCGGGCTGCTCGCCGAGTACCGCATCCACTCGATGCCGAACGGGCTGGTCGAGAAGCCGGAAACGTGGACGCCGAATGCTTCCAGGTTCTTCTCGTTCGGGTGTGGCTGGTCGGTGGGAATTCCAATGTGATGATAGCGCCACCCGAGCTTGGAGATGACTGGAGGCGGCTCGTCCCCCCGCCGCTGCACCGACCGGATGAGCGAAGAAAGCGTTGATTCATTCGACGCGTCGGCGGGTTTCATCGTCCCGCGGGCGGCTGCCAGAGCTCGACCTTGTTTGGGTTTGTCATCCGAGTCGGTCCAAGTGAACGCCGTGCCGCCCCACGCCAGTGAGTCGCCTCATGTCGGCCTCTTTTTCAATTTCAGTGCTCGCTTACAGCCTCTAGAGCAGGTAGCCGACGACGCCAGTACCATCCTCGGCGACGAGCCCCTGGAACGCGGCGCGATCGCCGAAGCCGTCGCGCAGGTACTCGGCCGCCGTGATGCCGCGCGGATTCGGGTCGCCGAGGCCGGCGAGATACGCGACGAATTCGGCGGCCAGACGCCCGATTGCCTCGGCGTCGTCGGCGCGCGCGCCTCTCAGGATAAATCCGGATTGCATGGATCGGTCGTGGAGTCTCGCGAATGTCGATGCGCGCGTCTACCGTGAGAGCAGGACGCCGATGAGCAACCCGAGTCCCGTGCCTAAGCCAATACCAGCCGCGAGGTAGCTGCTCGAGTTGTCGGGATCGAGATATCGACAGGGCGGCCCCGCCGGCACGTTCACGCACGCCGGCTTGTGCGCTTGCGCGTACTGATGGCCGAGCACCGCTCCCACCAGCGCGCCGAGAGCCGCGCCGACCCCGGCATATTTGAGCCGCCGAGACTCGTCCTTGTTTGAATCGGCTCGCGCGGAGCGCAACGCGCTCGCAACGTCGAGGACTAGCTGGTCCGTGGAGGGCGATAGTGCAACCGCATGTCCGTCGCGATGAGACTGCCGCGTGATCCCGGCCGGCTGTTGCGCCGACAGCGGCCCGGCAATGGCGAACGACGCAATCAGCGTGAGTCGAGCAAAGGCGACCCTTTTTGAGGGCTTCATCGTCTCCCAGGCTGTTGCTCTCTGATTCATTAGCCAAGCGGCAATGGTATTCTATAACAGGTGCGGAGACGTTAGCCAGGGATGGCCGACAGTCGTCTGCGCCAGCGCGCGCCGAAGCCAAGCGCTTTGGCCGGGGTCGAGGCGCGGCACCACGGCCTCAAAGTCGGCGGTGTCTTTTGGCGTCAACGATTTGGCCTTGTACAGCAGGACGATTTCCGGCGCGAGATACGGTGCCA
>DASYSS010000091.1 GCA_036003045.1 Gemmatimonadaceae bacterium | reverse complement strand
ACGAACTGCGCGTTGTTCTCGATGAAGATGCGACGCGGCTCGACCTCGTCGCCCATCAGCGTCTCGAACAGCTGCGACGCGATCGTGGCTTCGTCGACCGACACCTTGAGCAGCGTGCGGCGCTCCGGATCCATCGTCGTGTTCCACAGCTGATCCGGGTTCATCTCGCCGAGGCCCTTGTAACGCTGGACGTTGAGGTTCGACTTACCGTCGCCGTTGCCGAGGCGCGTCGAGATCTCCTCGCGCTCCTGCTCGTCGTACGCGTAGTACTCTTCCTTCCCCTTGGCGACGCGGTAGAGCGGCGGCTGGGCGATGTAGACGTACCCGGCCTCGATCAGTTCCGGCATTTGGCGGAAGAAGAACGTCAGCAGCAGCGTGCGAATGTGCGCGCCGTCGACGTCGGCATCCGTCATGATGATGATCTTGTGATAGCGCGCGTTGTCGAGCTCGAACTCCTCCTTGATGCCGCTGCCGATCGCCGTGATGATCGTGCGGATTTCCTCGTTCGACAGGACCTTGTCGATGCGCGCCTTCTCGACGTTGATGATCTTGCCGCGCAGCGGCAGGATCGCCTGGAACTCGCGCTTGCGGCCCTGCTTGGCCGAGCCGCCGGCCGAGTCGCCCTCGACGAGATAGAGCTCGCAGAGCGCGGGATCGGTGAGCGAGCAGTCGGCCAGCTTGCCGGGAAGGTTGCCGACGTCGAGCGCCGACTTGCGCCGCGTGAGGTCGCGCGCCTTGCGGGCCGCTTCACGCGCGCGCGCCGCCGACACCGCTTTCTCGACGACGATGTTCGCCGTGCGCGGATGCTCGTCGAGGTAGGCCGCGAGCCACTCGTTGACGAGCGTCTTGACCGCCGACTCGACTTCGGAGTTGCCGAGCTTCGTCTTCGTCTGCCCCTCGAACTGCGGTTCGCGCACCTTGACCGAGAGGACGGCCGTGAGGCCTTCACGCACGTCGTCGCCGGAGAGCGTGAAGTCCGCCTTCTTCAGGAAGTTGCCTTTCTGCGCGTAGTTGTTGATCACGCGCGTGAGCGCCGCCTTGAAGCCGGTCAGGTGCGTGCCCCCTTCGTGCGTGTTGATGTTGTTGACGAAGGAGAAGACGTTCTCGTTGTAGCCGTCGTTGTACTGCATGGCCAGCTCGATGCCGACGTCGTCGCGCGTCGTCTCGACATAGATCACTTCCTGGTGCAACGCCCTGCGCTGCGCGTTGAGGTGCTGCACGAACTCCTTGAGCCCGCCCTTGGCGTGGAAGGTGTCGGCCTTCTCCTGTCCCGGACGCTCGTCCGTGAGCGTGATCATCACGCCCTTGTTGAGGAACGACAGCTCGCGAAGACGCATCGCCAGCGTGTCGTAGCGGTAGATGAGATCCGTGAAGATCTGCGCGTCGGGCTTGAACCAGGTCTTGGTGCCCGTCTCGTTCTTCGGCACGTCGCGCAGCGCCTTGAGCTTGGTCGTCGTCTTGCCGCGGGCGAAGTCCATGTAGTGCTCTTTGCCGGCGCGCTTCACCCACACTTTCACGTTTTCCGACAGCGCGTTGACGACGGATACCCCGACGCCGTGAAGACCGCCCGACACCTTGTACGTGTTCTTGTCGAACTTGCCGCCGGCGTGCAGCACCGTCATCGCCAGCTCGAGTCCAGGGATTTTCTCCGTCGGATGGACATCGACGGGAATGCCCCGGCCGTTGTCCTCGACCGTGATCGAGTTGTCAGCGTGAATCGCGACGCGGATGTCGTCCGCGTATCCGACGAGCGCTTCGTCGATCGAGTTGTCGACGACCTCGTAGACGAGATGGTGCAGCCCGCGCTCCGACGTCGAGCCGATGTACATGCCGGGGCGCTTCCGCACCGCGTCGAGACCTTTGAGTACTTGGATTTGGCCCGCGTCGTACTTCGCGCCGGCCGAATCGATCTCGCCTCTTGTGCCCATGATTCCCCTGGAAAAAGCGCCCCGTACAAATACCGAAGATCGGCCCGAGCCCAACCTGTAAAAAATAGCTGCGATCGGCCATCGGCGCAACGGGCTTCGAGCCAGCCAACCTTTTGATTCGCAACGCGTTATCGGGCCTTGTCAACCGGACCCAGCATCCAGCGAATCCGGCGCACCGGCGGCCGATCCCGGTTCGCGTTCAGCGACCGCAACAGCTCCGGCTCGAGCATCGACAACTCGTTCATCCACGCGTTTGTCGTCACTCGCACGAAGAGCGTTCCATTCACCGTGATCGACTCCGGCGTCGTCACCTTTGCGATCTGGGCTCCGACCAACGACGCCCATTCCGGAATGATCGCCGCCTGCTTCACGCGATCGGCCAGCCCTCGTTGGCCGAGCACGCCGGCGATGATGGACCCGACCGTTTCCGGGCGCTTTTTCTTTCCGTCGCCGCTGCCCGCGCCGCGCCCGCCGCGCCCGCCGCGCCCGCCGCCCCGATTGCTCATGAGCTCACCTTCTCACGCGGCGCCCGTATGCGTCAATACGCCGCCCGCGATCCGAAAGCGCTCGAGGCGCGTGAGCTCAGCCGGAATGTCGCTGTCGCGCGGCACCGCGAGCACGGTTTGGCCACCCGCACCCCCTCCAGCCCCGCCCATGCCTTCGCGCTCCAACAACGACAGAATTCGGGCCGACCGGCGGGCGTCCAACTCGGCGAACGGGTCGTCGAGCAGGAACATCGGCGCGAATCCTCGCCGTTCCGTCACCGTGGCCGCTTCGAGCATGCGCAGCGCGATCGCCGCCGTGCGCTGTTGTCCCGCCGATCCGAACACGCGGAGATCTCGCCCCTCGAGCGTGACGACCAGATCGTCGCGATGCGGGCCCACGTGCGTGAGTCCTCGCCGCAGATCCGACGCCCGCTTTTCCTCGAGCGCGCGAGCCAGCGCGAAGCGCGGATCATCCGCCGCCGCGAGCGCGCTCGCGTAGCGCATCCGAACCCGGCCTCCCTCGCCGATTTCCCGACAAACCTCCTCGAGCCGGTCCTCCATCGACGCCACCCACGACCGTCGCTGGCGCCACAGGGCCGCGCCGTATTCGGCGAGGGCCGGCTCCCACACGCCAATGGCGTCGGCGTCTCTCCCGCCGGTCAGCATCGCCGAGCGCAACGCGGCGTTTCGGCGCAGGAGGGCCGCGCGGTACTGCTGCAGCGCGACCAGATACGAATGATTCGTGACCGCCAGCATCACGTCGAGAAAACGGCGTCGCTCGGCGGGGGAGCCGGTGACCAGCGAAACGTCGTCCGGCGCGAACATGACCGACGGAAGCGCGCCGAGTGCATCGCTCAACCGCTCGGGCACGGCGCCGTCGAGACGCGCACGCTTTCGGTGGCCGGCGCGCTCGAAGCCCACCGAGACCTCGTGACAGCTGCCGTCCGTGTCGACGTGCGCCGCGATGTGAAACGCGTCGGCGCCGAAGCGCACCACATCCGCGTCGCGAGCGCCGCGCGACGATCGCAACAGCTGCAAGTAGTGAATCGCCTCGAGGAGATTCGTCTTTCCCTGGCCGTTCTCGCCCACCACGACCCAACCCGCACTCGGCGGGGCCAGCTCGACATGCGCGAGATTTCTGAAATCGCGAACGACGAGGCGTGCGAGTCGAGCCGCCCCCCCCCGCTCGGCGTTCACGCGCCGCTGAACTTCGCGGCCCGCTTCTCGAGGAACGCGCGCGTCCCCTCGCGCTTGTCGTCCGTCACGCCCAGTTCCCCGAATGCCGACGCCTCGAGCGCGAGCGCGGCATCGAGCGAAGAGTCCGCGCCGTCGTTGACTACGTTCACGCACGCCGCGAGCGCGAGCGGCGCATTGGTCAGCATCGCCCGCATCATCGCGTTCGCGGCCGGGAGCAGCTCGTCCGCGGCGACCACACGGTTCACGAGACCAATGCGAAGCGCTTCCTGCGCGTCGATCATCTCGCCGGTGAGCAGCAGTTGTAGCGCGCGGCCTTTGCCGACGAGGCGCGGAAGACGCTGCGTGCCGCCATACCCCGGGATGAGGCCGAGCTTCACCTCGGGCTGTCCGAATTTCGCGTTCTCCGACGCGATGCGAACGTGACACGCCATGGCGAGCTCGCAGCCGCCGCCGAGGGCGAAACCATTCACGGCGGCGATGGTCGGCTTCGGCGACGTCTCGAAACGGTTGAATACGGACTGGCCGCGCTTCGCCAGTGCCTCGGCCGAGCCGCCGGCGACCTGCTCGAGCTCCGAGATGTCCGCTCCGGCGACGAACGCGCGGCCGGCCCCGGTGAGAACGATCCCGCCCACGTCACGATCGCCGCGCAGCGCATCGATCGCGTCGCCCAGCTCGGAGATGACTTTGTTGTTCAGCGCGTTGAGTTTGTCCGGCCGGTTGACGGTGACCATCGCGATCCGGTCCGCGACGTTGAGCGTGATCGTCTCGTAAGACATGGCGCGGAATCTAAAGGAAACCGGTTACGCCGGCCGCACGGCGAACCTACGTTTTTGGACCATGCAACCGATCGAGGCCGTGACGTGGGCGGACGATGGCGACGGTGTTCGCATCCTCGACCAGCGCCTTCTTCCGGAACGCGAAGTGTATCGCGTGCTGCGGTCGGTCGACGAGGTGTGCGAGGCGATCAATACGCTCGCGGTTCGGGGTGCGCCCGCGATCGGCATCGCCGCGGCGATGGGGCTGGCGATGTCCATTCCGGCCGGGGCGCGTGGTGACGTCGGGCTGGTTCTCGCCGACGCCGACGGGCGGCTTCGAGGAACGCGGCCAACGGCGGTGAACCTGGCGCGGGCGCTCGACCGTGTGATGCAGGCTGGTCTGCGCCACCGCGACGACGGTGCAGCGATGCGTGACACCCTCCGTGACGAAGCGACCAAGATCCTCGACGAGGACCGCGCCATGTGCCGGCGCATCGGCGAACACGGCGCGACGCTCATGGCGGACGGTGCACGCGTGCTCACGCACTGCAACACAGGCGCGCTCGCGACCGGCGGAATCGGGACGGCGCTCGCCGCGGTGTACGTCGCGGTCGAGTCCGGGAAGCGCATCGAAGTCTACGCCGACGAGACGCGCCCGCTGCTCCAAGGCAGCCGTCTCACGGCGTGGGAGCTTCAGCGCGCGGGCGTTCCCGTCACGGTGCTCGCCGACGGTGCGGCGGCCTCGCTGCTGCGCGACGGCGAGGTGGACCTCTGCATCGTCGGGGCGGATCGCATCGCGACGAACGGCGACGTCGCGAACAAGGTAGGAACATATCCGCTGGCGATCGCCGCCTGCCGCCATTCCGTGCCATTCTACGTCGCGGCGCCGAGCAGCACGTTCGATCCGATGACTCCGCGCGGCGACGAGATTCTCATCGAGCAACGATCGGCCGACGAGCTGCGCCGCGTTTTGGGCGCGCAAACGGCACCGGTGAACGTGCCCGTCTACAACCCGGCCTTCGACGTCACGCCAGCGGAGCTCATCTCGGCCATCGTCAGCGACCGCGGGGTCCACCGGCCGCCGTACGATTTCTCTCTGAGCGCTCCGTGAAGCACGTGCTCGCGATCGACGCCGGCACCACGGGCGTCACTTGCCTTGTCATCGGCGCGGACGGCAAGGTGGCCGGCCGCGGCTATCGCGAAGTGCCGCAGTATTTCCCGGCGGCTGGTTTCGTGGAGCACGACGCGAACGAGATTCTCGAATGCGTCCAAGCAGCGGCGCGTGACGCCGTCGATGCGGCGGCGGTTCGGCCCGATGCGATAGGCATCACGAACCAACGCGAGACGGTCGTGATCTGGGAGCGCGACTCGGGGCGTCCGGTGCATCGTGCCATCGTGTGGCAGGACCGACGCACGGCGGCGCGATGCCGCGAGCTGGCCCCTCGCGCCGACTGGATCATGCAGCACACGGGCCTGGTGCCGGACCCCTACTTCTCGGCCACGAAGATCGAGTGGCTTCTCGATCACGAGCGGTTGCTCGACCGCTATCGCCTTGGCGATTTGGCGGTCGGCACGATCGACAGCTGGCTCATCTCGCGGCTGACGGGAGGCGCCGTTCACGCGACCGATCCGACGAACGCGTCGCGGACGATGCTGTTCGACATCGATTCGAGAGCGTGGAACGACGACTTGTGCGCGATCTTCGGTGTGCCGAGAGAGGCGCTGCCGCAAGTGCGACCGTCATCCGGCGACTTTGGTCTCGCCACGCGCGAGGGACTCGGAATCGAAGCGCCCATTCTTGGCGTCGCGGGCGATCAACAGGCCGCGCTCTTCGGCCAGGGTTGCACCGAGCGCGGCAGCGGCAAGAACACGTACGGCACCGGCGCCTTTCTGCTGCTCAACGCGGGAACCGAGCGCCCGGAGGGCGGGCGCGGTGGTCTCCTCACTACGATCGCCTGCGACGCGCGGGGCCTTCCGGTGTACGCGCTCGAGGCGGCGATCTTCATCGCGGGAGCGGCGATTCAGTGGCTGCGCGACGGACTCGGCGTGATTCGTGACGCGCGCGAGACGGAGACGCTGGCGCGTTCCGTCGACTCGACGGAAGGCGTGTACTTCGTTCCGGCGCTGACCGGTCTCGGCGCGCCGCACTGGGAGTCCGAGGCACGAGGCACGATCGTGGGTCTCACGCGCGGCACGACGCGCGCCCACCTGGCACGCGCCGCGCTCGAGGCAATGGCGTACAGCACGGCGGAGGTGCTGGCCGAGATGCATCATGCGAGCGGCGGAACAGCCGACTTCTCGCGGCTTCGCGTGGACGGTGGCGCAACGATGAACGATTGGTTGATGCAATTCCAGGCGGACGTGCTCGGCGTTCCTGTGGAGCGGCCGGACATGGTGGAGACGACTGCGCTCGGGGCCGCTGGTTTGGCGGGGATCGCCGCCGGCGTTTGGAACGGCGTCGACGAGTTTCTGGCGACGCGGCGCTTCACGATCTTCACGCCTCGGATGTCTCAGGCCGAAGTGAATCACCGTGTGGGCGGTTGGGAGCGCGCGGTGCGGACGGCGATCGCGTGGGCGCACGACGACATGGATCGGAAACGAGGAGGCGACTGAGTCATGCGTGGTTTGCTTCTAGTGTTCACGCTGCATCGCGGTCCGAACCAGGCCGGCGGGGCGGCCGACCGCTGGTTCGGTTCCGACAAGGTGAAGCACTTCTTCATGGCGGCCTTCGTCGAGAGTGGAACGTTCAGCGCCCTGCGGCTTACCGGGATGCACCGGACGCCGGCGCTGAATACGTCGATCGGCGTCGCGGCGGGGGTGAGCGTCGGGAAGGAGGTCTACGACCGCTATTCCGGCGGCGATCCGAGCTTCAAGGACCTGACCTGGGATGGCTTCGGCATGGCCGCGGCCGGCGTCTTGCTGCACCAAACCAAGCCGTGATCCGGCGACTATATTGAAGGCCTCGGCACCGATGCATTCACGATGAAGCCACGCACGAAATTCCTGATCGGCGGCGCGATCGTTCTCGGAACCGCCGGCTACCTGATGGCGAGCTCGATCCGTTCGACGGGCGTTTACTATCTGACGCCCACCGAGCTGTCCGCCAAACTCAAGTCTGATCCCACGTTCACCGAAGTCGGCGTGAAGGTGGGGGCGCGCGTCGTTCCCGGATCCGTGCAGCGCGCGGCGGGCGGGAAAGAGTATGCGTTCCGAGTGACCGACGGCAGCCAGACCATCCCCGTCGTCTACCGCGGCATCGCGCCGGACACGTTCACCGACAGCGTGGACGTCGTCGTGGGCGGCAGGATGGGCACCGACGGCACCTTCCACGCGACGGAGCTGCTCGCCAAGTGCGCATCTCGCTACGAGAACGCGCCGGAGAAGTATCGGGCGACTCCGGGTTACAAGGCGGCCCAGCCGAAAACGGCCGGACGCGCGTGATTCTGATCGGCGAGCTGTCGTTGTGGGTCGCGCTGCTCATGGCGGCGTGGTCGACGACTGTCTCGTTCGCCGGTGGTGCGACGCGGCGCGCTGATCTCACCGACAGCGGCGTCCGCGGTCTGTATGCGACGTTCGCGATGATCGTGCTGGCGTCGATCGGACTCTGGACTGCTCTGCTCACGAAAGACTTCTCACGTGAATACGTCGCGGGGCACATCAGCTCCACGATGCCGAGCGTGTACATCTTCACGGCGTTCTGGAGCGGCCAGGCGGGGTCGCTCCTTTTCTGGTCGCTGATTCTATCGATGTACGGCACGGTCGCGATCGCGACGAGCCGCCGCCGGAACGCCGAGCTGACCCCATGGGCGACGGGGACGATTTCGGCGATCCTCCTGTTCTTCGTCGCGACGACCTGCTTCAAGGCGAACCCGTTCACGCGCCTCGATTTCATTCCGCTCGACGGCCGCGGGATGAATCCGCAGCTGCAGAACCCCGGAATGGCGATCCATCCCCCGAACCTCTACCTCGGGTACGTGGCGACGGCCATTCCATTCGCCTTCGCGATCGCGGCGCTCTTCTCGCGCCGGCTCGATGCGGAGTGGTTGGGCATCGTCCGCCGCTGGACGCTCCTGTCCTGGTTCTTCCTGACCATCGGCATCGTGCTCGGCATGTGGTGGGCGTACGTCGAGCTCGGGTGGGGTGGATATTGGGCGTGGGATCCTGTCGAGAACGCGTCGTTCCTGCCGTGGCTCACGAATACGGCGTTCCTGCATTCGATCATGATCCAGGAAAAGCGCGGCATGCTGCGCAAATGGAATGTCGTCCTGGTCGTGATGAGTTTCTTGCTGGCGATTTTCGGCACGACCATGACGCGAAGCGGCGTGATCGAGAGCGTGCACTCGTTCGCGCAGTCGCCCGTCGGTCCGTGGTTCTTGACGTTCTTCGCGCTATCGGCGGGCGTCACGATCTATCTGGTCGCGACTCGACTCCGCGACCTGGAGGCCAAGGCCGAGCTCGAGAGCATGGTCAGCCGCGAGGCGGCGTTCCTCTACAACAACCTGCTCCTCGTCGGGATCGCATTCGCGATTTTTTGGGGAACGGTTTTCCCGGTGCTCTCCGAGTGGGTGACGCAGAACAAGATCACCGTCGGCCCGCCGTTCTTTAACGCGGTCAACGTACCGCTTGGTCTGTTGCTGCTCGCGCTCACGGGGATCGGTCCGCTGATCGCGTGGCGCAAGGCGTCGGTGTCGAATCTCAAGCGGCAGTTCGCGACGCCGACCTCGGTCGGCCTGATCACCGGCGCCTTGCTGTTCGCGCTCGGAATGCGCGCGCCCAACGTGCTGGTCGCCTACATCCTGTGCGGTTTCGTGATGGGCACGATCGTGCAGGAGTTCTACAAGGGAATGCGGGCGCGCCAAACGATTCACGGCGAATCGGTGGTCACGGCGTTCAATCACCTCGTCGCGCGGAACCGGCGCCGATACGGCGGCTACATCGTGCACGCCGGCATCGTGATGCTGTTCGCGGCGTTCGCCGGACTCGCGTTCAAGAGCGAGAACGACGTCACGCTGAAGACCGGCGAGGCGTACGAGACCAGCGACCCCTATGGTCACAAGTGGCGCTTCGTGAGCCAGGGCGTATCCACGTCGGAGCCGCGCGACGCCCAGGTGATCGGCGTCGGACTCGACACGTACCGCGACGGGAAGCGGGTCGGCGTCATCCGAAGCGAGAAGCGCGCGTACCACGACGCCCAGGGAAATCCGCTCTTCAATCCGATCACCGCCGTTGGCATTCGCACGACGCCGGCGCTGGACACCTACGTCACGCTGGCCGGCGTTCGCGACGCGAATACCGCGGAGCTGCGCATCACGTTCAACCCGCTCGTCGTCTGGGTGTGGACCGGCGGATTCGTGATGATGATCGGCGGCCTGATCGTGATGTGGCCGCAAGCCGAGCGCCGGCGCGCGCAGGCGGGGTACGTGGCCGTGATGCCGCCCGCGACGGCCGGAGTTCCGGTCGGCACATGACCGACGAGATGGCGAAGAGCGTTTCGCGCCGCGCGTTCCTCGCCGGCGCGGGAGCCGGGTTCGGTTCGATGGTCGTGGCGGCGCGCGCGGTCGCGCAGCAGCAGAATCCTCGCGCGACGCACGATTCGTCGCTCGTGCGCGACACGACCAACTTCGGCGTGATGGACATGGCGGTGAAGCCCGTGCGGCTTCCACCAAAGCCGAACGCGGTGAAGCAGCTCACGAACGCGCAGCGCGACGCGCTCGAGCACCAGCTGCATTGTCAGTGCGGCGGCTGCACGCTCGACGTGTTCACCTGTCGCACGACGGACTTCACGTGCCAGGTATCGCCCGCGATGCACCGCGACGTGATGGGGCTCGTCGAGGGCGGCTACAGCGCGCAAGAGATCATCGACGCGTTCGTGGCGTCGTACGGTGAGCGCGTGCTGATGGCGCCGACGCGATCGGGCTTCAACATCCTCGCGTGGGTCTCGCCGGGAATCGCCGTGCTGGCCGCGGGCGCGTTCATCCTCGCGTTCCTCAAGCGGTCGCAGTCGGCGAAGACCGCGCCGCTCGGGCCCGCGGCGAAGGGGGTCGACGCGACGGACGACGAGCTCGCGCGCCTCGAGGCGGCGATTCGGCGGGACCGCGAGTAGTGGTCGCGCTCGTCGTCGGGACGTTGCTCGCGCTTGGCGCGCTCGCGTTCGTGCTGTATCCCGTGTTCTTCGGGACCAGGAACCCGGCGCCGGTACCGACGGTTGCCAAGCGAGCGCGCGCCGCCGACAACGACGAGTCGTCCGCGGTGGCCGCATTGCGCGAGCTCGAGTTCGACCGCGCGACCGGCAAGCTCTCCGACGCCGACTATGCTGAGCTCAAGGCGCGGTACACCAAGTCCGCGATCGCGGCGATGCGGGCCGCGGGACCGGGCGGCGAGACCGTTGGACGCACGATCCGTCCGACCGACGCCGAGGTCGAGGCGATCGTGCTGACGCAGCGCCAGCGTCTGGCCGGCTGCCCGGCGTGCGGGCCGCGCCCCGAATCCGACGCGGTCTACTGCTCGAACTGCGGCAGGTACCTAAACGACAGGTGCGCCACGTGTGGCGCACCTGTCGTCGCGCTCGAGGCGCGATACTGCAACACCTGCGGACACCGCCTAGCAGCCTGAGTTACGGCTTCTTGGCGGTCGTGTCTTTCTTCGCCGGAGCCGACTTCTTCTTCGGAGCCGTCGCGGGGGCCGCCGCAGCCTTGCTCGTGTCCTTCGCGGCCGCCTTGTGCGTGCTGGCGCGCTTCTTCGGCGCCTTCTTGGTCGTGTCGGCCGGCGCAGCCGCGGCCGGGGCACCGGCGGGCTTCACCGTCGCCGCGGCGGCGGGCTTCGCCTTCTTGGTCGTGTCCTGCTTCGTCGCCGCCTGGGCGTGCAGCGTGCCGGCAACAAAGAGCGCCGCGACAGCCGCGAGTGCATAACGCTTCATTTCGAACTTCCTCCGAGGGTGGGTTGAACCCATGGGTTGCCCACTCCAACCGATATGGGGAGCGAGCCTAGGTGACGTTCCAGCGGATTTCCGAAAGACGTTTCGGGCATCCGGCATGAACGACCCGGCAATCTCCCGGGTCGTCACATTGGCTTCACGAACAGTGCTTAGCGCTCGAGGCGCTCGAGTCGTCGCAGTGCGACGGTGACCGGAATCACAGTGGCGGCGGCGCACACGGCGCCCGCGAGCCCGAAGCCGGCGACCATCTCGAAGAGGTCACTCGTCGTGTCGAACGCCCTCGACCCGAGATACGTGTAGACCGGCTTCGCCTCGAGAACCACCACGATGCCGATCAACGCGATGGCGCTCATCATGAACACCAAGCCGCCGAACGACGTTGGAATCTGCGCGGCATTTTCCGTCTCGAAGCGCGGGAAGAGCGTTCCCATTCCTATCGCCAGCCCCGCGATGGCCAGGGTCATGAACGCGATCGTCAGCGTCGAAACCACGAACATGAACACCGAAACCTGCATCAAATAATCGGTGACCCCGACGATCAGCAGCGCGAGCGCCAGCAAGGGCAACGTCCCGACCCAGAACTTGGACCAGAGCAGGTTGCGCATCGAAAGGGGGCTCGATCGCAGCAGCCACCACGTTCTCCCTTCGAGGCTCACGCCGGGGAAGATGAAGCGCGCCGCGACCGAGGCGAGCACGAAGCCCGCCAAGACCAGATTGAGGAACGGCACCACGTTCGCCAAGAAGAACGAGACGCCCTGCCCACCGATCGGCAGGAACTTGATGTTGAAGACATAGACGAGCACGAGCACGGCCAGCAGAATCAGCTGCGACCATTGTGTGGTGTCGCGGAAGAAGAGCTTCACCTCTTTGAGCACCAACTCACGGCGGACGATCCCGAATGGCGTCAGCAGAGCCTGACCGATGCGGCTCATCGGGCCGCTCGGTGCCCATCGCTGCGCGCTCTCCTGCGCCTTGCTGAAACCGATCGGGTAGAGCCAGCGGTGCAGCAGCGCCCCCAGTACCACGGCCGCCGCGGCCGTCGACCAGAGGAGGTAATACGGCAGGAGCTGAGGCCGCACGTTGAGCCACGACATCACGGCGCGCTGCACCCACTCGCTCGGCAGGAATGGCGAAGTCGGACCGCGAAGAAGGGTGACGAATTCCACCAGCGACTTGAAGCCTTCCGGCCGAGCGAGCCGCTCGGGGCGCAAAAGCCGGAAGAGAACGACCAGCCCGCCCGCCGCGAGCACCGCGATGACGCTCAGGATGTCGCGCGCGCGCCGCGCCGGGAATACCGTGACCAGGAGCAGCGTGATCGCGCTGCCGATCACCGTCGGGATGACGAGGAAGGGGACGAACGTCACGAGCACGATCAGCGGGAACACCGGCCCGCCTTTGAACACCACCCCGTACGCGGCGAACATCGGAATGGCGAGGAGCAGTACCATCCAACTCGAGTTCACGAGCGTCTCGATGACCTTCGCGACGTAGAACTTGAGCCAATCGACCGGTGCCGACGCCAAGAGGTCGAGATCTCGCGCCAGGAAAAAGCTCGACAGCGAGGTGATGACGTTGGACAGGAGCAAGATCGAGAAGAACCCGGCGAGGATCAGGCCGAGCACCTTGCCGGCGATGAGCGTTCCGATCTCCGGCTGCTTCTGCAGATAGCTGAGCAGCCGGTAGAGCATCAGGTAGATGAACGTCCAGAACACGAACCCGAAGACCAGCAGGAAGATCGTGCGCGCTCGGCGTCCCGACTCGCGGTGCGCGCGGGCGGTGAGCCACTTGGGGCTCAGCAGGTGCGCCGTCGATGGATCCGGCAGCGACGGAGCCGCCGCCTGCTCAGGCATCGAGGACATCGACCAGCGCGCGGGCGGCGTTCTCGCCGGTGAGGCGCAGGAAGATCTGCTCGAGCCCGTCCATGCCCGACTCGGCGTGCGCGCGCAAATCATCCATCGTTCCGCAGGCGCGGATCACGCCGCCCTGAATGATGCCGATGCGGTCGCACATCGCCTCGGCGACTTCGAGCGTGTGCGTCGACATCATGATGGTGTGGCCGCGCCGCGTGTATTCCTTGAACAGATCCTTGAGAATGCGCGCCGCCTTCGGGTCGAGGCCGACCATCGGCTCGTCGACGACGATGACTTCCGGGCGGTGCACGAACGCGCTCGCGATGATCAGCTTCTGCCGCATGCCGTGGCTGTAGCTCTCGACCATCTCGTCGCGCCAGGCCTCGAGGTCGAACAGCGCGAGCAGCTCGCGGCCGCGGTGCTCGATCTCGGGGCCTTGCTGGTCGTATAGACCGGCGACGAAGCGCAGGAACTCGCCGCCGGTCAGCTTTTCATAAATGAACGGGCGGTCAGGAATGAATCCGAGCCTCGACTTCGCCGCGACCGGGCTGGCCACGACGTCGATGCCGCCAACTTCCGCCTTGCCGCTCGTCGGGCGAAGGATGCCGGCGATCATGCGCAGCGTCGTCGTCTTGCCGGCGCCGTTCGGCCCGAGAAATCCGAACAGTTCTCCCTTCGGCACCTCGAGGTTGATGCCGTTGACCGCGGTGAACGCTCCGTACCGCTTCGTGAGATTGGTCAGCTTGATCATCGGTGGGTCGTCTCACTCTTGCGTGGAGTTTCCTTCACCGACACGACGTTCACGTCGAGCCCGGCCCAGCGGCGAATCAAATCCGTCCGAAGCGCCAACCCCTGCATCAGCCGGATGTGCGCGGCGTCGGCCGGCGCCTGACCAAGCATAGGATCGACAGGAACCCAGTCCTTCAGCAGCACCTCGGCCCAGGCGTGGTAATAGAACTTCCCGTCCACGTACAAGAGACCCGTTACAGGGCGAGCCGTGAGGCCACGTGCGCGCGCTAGAGCGACGAAAAGCTGGGTGAGTTCGTTACAATCCCCGGCCCTCGTGAGGAGGACGTGCTGGGGCGTCGACATCTCGAACGACACGTGGGGCCGAATGGAGTCGCGCACCCACGCAATGAGTCGTTTCGTGACGACCTCGGGCTCGATGCTTCCGCGCGTGATCGTCGCCGCGAGCGGCGCGAGTCCGATCTTGGAGGGCGGACCCAGTGTGGTCGCCACGGAGAGCACGTTTTCGTCGGCGGTCGACGCGAAAATCGTGTCGTGGGACGCCCGCTGTCCCGCGCCCGTGAGCCGCAGCCGGAGCTTGGGATCGACGTTGTCGAGACGAACGACCAGCGAGTCGATCCGTCTGTCGCCTTTCGGAGTCTTTCCCGCGGCGATCACCGTTGTGCCGATCACGTGGCTCGCGTCGGACGCGTGCGCCAGCGGATCGTTCTGCCAGTTTCGAAACGCCAATTCGTAGGGCTGCCGGCGAAGCTCGATCCCCAACTGCGACGTCGCGACGATGCGTCCCTGCTCGTCGATCCATCCGGAAAAGCCGATGTCGACTCCGGAGTCGGGTATGACTTGCCACGCGCGCACCGTGTCGGGATGCGCACCGCGCCAGATCGCGGGCGTCACCGTCGTGTCGAGCACCGCGCTGTCCGTCAGGATGAAGAGCGACTCGGCGCGAATCGAATAGCCGACGCTGCGCGACGCTCTCGCCGCCGGGTCGAAAACGGGCAACACGTATCGCTTGCCGATGGACGGTTTCTCAGCCAGGCCGACCACGAGCGGAACGAGCGTCGGCAGGAGGAGCGGCTCGGTGATCGCAATCCGCGTCGTATCCGACGTGGGCGACGTCGTCGAATGAACGAAGAGGACCGAGTCCCCGTCGACGCGGCCGGTCATGTCGGTGCGCGCGCTGTCGGTCTCGAGCGAGAGCTCGAACCGCGACAGCCGCAGAGCGCGGGACAGTGTCACGTTCGTCCGCGAAGTGGCGCGCCGCATCGTCAATCCGGAGGGCAGCTCGACGACGAAATAGTCATTCTCCGAGACCGACGTGTTGGCTGTATCGATTGTAGACGACGCGAAGCCGACCTGGCGGCCGCCGTGCATCGCCGCGTAGTACATCGTGGCTGGGGCAACGCGGGTCGCCGCCTCGGCGAGCCGCTCGAGGCGCGGACGGAAGTACTCGTGCTGTACGAGCACGCCGACGCCACCGCTCCATGCGGCGATGATCGCGATGCCGGCAATCGTCCTGCGTTTCACGAGGGGAGGGATCTCGGGGGCTTGGTTCGCGCTGCGCTCACGTCAGAGCGAGCGAGGTCTCGCCGTTGATCCACTCGAGGTACTTGTCGAGTCCGGCTTCGACCGGCAGCGCCAGGAGCTCGGGGACCTTGTACGGGTGCAACTCGGAGAACGCTTCACGCACGGATTCGAACCGTGCCGACCGGGTCTTGAGCATGACGACGACCTCTCGCTCGTCGGCGATCTTGCCCTGCCAGCGGTAAAGGGACCGGGCGGCCGGAAAGACCGTCCCGCAGGCGATCAAACGCCGCTCGAGGAGGGTCCGAACGAAATGAACGGCCTCCTCATCGGAGGCCACAGTGGTCAGGATTACGATCGCGTCGGTGTGCACGCCTGGAGACGGGAAAAACGGGCAAAACGTAACGGGGGACGGGGTTTGCGCGGTGCCGGTTTGCCGTCACCGGTCCCCGGTCTCCGAAACCGCCAGTGACCGGAGACCGGTGGGCGGTGACCGTCACTGCCTTGTATCTTCGGCGTTCGTACGGCAGCTTACGCGGGCTATGGCAGAAGATTCGCTGATCGTTCGCGGCGCGCGGGAGCACAACCTGCGCAACATCGACGTGACGATCCCCCGCGACCGTCTGACGGTCGTGACCGGACTCTCGGGTTCGGGAAAATCCTCGCTGGCGTTCGACACCATCTATGCCGAGGGCCAGCGCCGGTACGTCGAGTCGCTGTCCGCCTACGCGCGACAGTTCCTCGGGCTCATGGAGAAGCCGGACGTCGACTCGATCGAAGGGCTGTCGCCCGCAATCTCGATCGAGCAGAAGACGGCCGGCCACAACCCACGGTCGACGGTCGGCACGGTCACGGAGATTTACGACTACCTACGCTTGCTCTGGGCACGCGCGGGCACGCCGCATTGTCCCGAGTGCGGTCGTCCCGTGCAGCGTCAGAGCGCGGCGCAGATCGCCGACATCGTTCTCACCTGGCAGCGCGACGCGCGGCTCGAGATTCGTGCGCCGCTCGTGCAGCAGCGCAAGGGCGAATTCCGCGAGCTGTTCGAGACCGTTCGGCGGCAAGGATTCATCCGCGCCTACGTCGACGGCGAGCTGGTCGAAGTCGCGTCGCCGCCGAAGCTCAATCGGCGGCAGAACCACTCGATCTCGGTCGTCGTCGATCGCCTCACGGTCAGGCCCGAAGATCGAAGTCGTCTCGCCGACTCCCTCGAGACGGCGCTCAAGCTCGCCGAAGGCGTGGTTGAAGTCGCGAGCGTCGACGCGAAGACCGTGGAGCTCTTCTCGGAGCGTTACGGCTGCCCGACGTGCGGCATCTCGCTGCCGGAGCTGGAGCCGCGCCATTTCTCGTTCAACTCGCCGTTCGGCGCGTGCACGGCGTGCGGCGGTCTCGGGACGCGACGGCGAGTGAGCGAAGCGCTCATTCTCGGCGACTCGCGCATCTCGATCCTCGAGGGCGTGATCCTGCCGTGGGGCGAGCCGAGCGGGTATTTGCGGAAGATCGTGCTGCCGGCGCTGGCGCGTCAGCTCAAGTTCGATCTGAACTCGGCGTGGGGCGACCTGCCGAAGTCGGTGCGCGAGGCAATTCTCTACGGCGAGAAGCGCGACGCAAGGTCCGCTGCCAAGGGGGGAGGCGCATCGTCGTCGATCGAGTGGGAAGGCGTGCTGCGGAACATCGAGCGCCGGTACGACGAATCGGATTCCGACACGATCCGCGTGGAGCTGCAGGAATATATGATCGAGGTGCCGTGCCCCGAGTGCAAAGGCCGGCGTCTGAAGCCCGAAGCCCTCTCGGTCACGATCGATTCGAAGAGCATCGGCGACGTCGTCGAGCTGCCGATCACGGACACGCTCTCGTTCTTCGAGCGCGTGCCCGTGCGCCGCGACGGCGCGCCCGGACTCGATCCCGAGGTCGCCGGCCCGATTCTCAAAGAAGTGCGTGAGCGGCTCCGTTTCCTCGTCGACGTCGGGCTCGACTACCTCACGCTCGGCCGCGCGGCGGAATCGCTTTCGGGCGGCGAGGCCCAGCGCATCCGCCTGGCGACGCAGATCGGTTCGCGGCTGGTCGGCGTCCTATACATACTCGACGAGCCGTCGATCGGATTGCACCAGCGCGACAACGCGCGGCTCCTCGCGACGCTCGAGCAACTGCGCGACCTCGGCAACACCGTGATCGTCGTCGAGCACGACGAAGAGACGATGCGCGCCGCGGATCACGTCATCGACCTCGGGCCCGGTGCGGGAAAGCACGGCGGTGAGGTGATTGCCGTGGGTACGGTGGACGAGATCGCGCGCAACCCGTCGTCGATCACGGGCCGCTACCTCGCCGGCGAGCTCTCGATCCCGACGCCGACCAAACGCCGAATGTTCGACGAGCGAAAGCTCATCCGCATCGAAGGCGCGCGCGAGCATAACCTGCGCAACCTCGACGTCGAGATTCCGCTCGGACTGTTCGTCGCGGTGACCGGCGTTTCAGGCTCCGGAAAGTCCACGCTCATCGAAGACATCCTGCACCGCGCCCTCGCCCGGCACTTCTACAGGGCGCGCGTCATCCCGGGTGAGCACCGGCGGATCACCGGGTTCGAGCACATCGACAAGGTGATCGACATCGACCAGAGTCCGATCGGCCGCACGCCCCGCTCCAACCCCGCGACGTACACGGGTGTGTTCACGCCCGTGCGCGAGTTGTTCGCCGAGCTGCCCGAAGCGAAGATCCGCGGCTACGGCCCGGGTCGATTCTCGTTCAACGTGAAGGGCGGCCGCTGCGAAGCGTGTCAGGGCGACGGCCTCGTGAGGATCGAGATGCACTTTTTGCCCGACGTCTACGTGCCGTGCGACGTCTGCAAGGGACGCCGCTACAACCGCGAGACGCTCGAGGTGCGCTTCCGCGGGCAGACGATTTCCGACGTGCTGGAGATGACCGTCGACGACGCGCTCGACTTCTTCCAGAACCAGCCGCGCATCTCGCAGAAGCTGCAGACGCTCGTCGACGTCGGGCTCGGCTACATCCATTTGGGGCAGAGTGCGACGACGCTGTCGGGCGGCGAAGCGCAGCGCGTGAAGCTCGCGACCGAGCTCTCGAAGCGCGACACCGGCCGCACGTTCTACATCCTCGACGAGCCGACGACCGGTCTTCACTTCGAGGATGTGCGCGTGCTGCTCGACGTGCTGCACCGGCTCGTCGACCGCGGCAACACGGTGCTCGTGATCGAGCACAATCTCGACGTGATCAAGACGGCCGACTGGATCATCGATCTCGGTCCCGACGGCGGCAATCGCGGCGGCGCCATCGTCGCCGCGGGAACCCCCGAGGATCTGGCGGAGATTGATGCGTCGTACACCGGCCGGTATTTGCGGCCGCTCGTTCAGGCGAGGCAACGTAAGAAGGTCGGCTGACAGCGTCGCGATTCCCGGGAGGGCGATGCGGAAGCTGCTGGTTTGTCTCTCGCTCACCATCACCGTGCTCGGGTGCGACTCACCGTCTTCGAGCCTGACGCCTGACGGCGCCGGCCCTCGTCCGCTGCCGTCGGCCTTCGGCACGTTGACCATTCGTCCCGACACGGGCGCCTTCGTCGTCGGACGCCGTCTGCGGTTCGTGGTCAACGCGACCGATGCGAGCGGCGCGCCTGTCGACGCGAGCAACACGGAAGTCACCTCGTCGAACCCGGCCGTCGCGCAATTCTCCGGAGCGATCACTATTCCTATCGCCGGCGCCCAGCAGCCATATCTCAACGCGCTGGCCGCCACGTTCGATCTGATGTCCGCCGGTTCGACCGCGATTCACGCACGCCTCGGCATCTTCTCCGACAGCGTCGTCATCACGGTCGTTCCGCCAACGTGATCCGGTGGACCTCCGATTGGCCTAGCGGGTTCCGTGCGGCGTGTCGGCAATTGCGACATGGTATTTCGCCTTCGGTTCTCCTCCGCGAAATCTGTGATCTTTCCGCGAAATCGTCGCAGTATCAAATCGTGGATGCCCGCTTGCCACGACGCCGCCCGCGCGTCATTTGAACGACGCCGAGTATTTTCCAGACATGGTTTCACTACTCGACATCATCGGCCCAGTTATGGTCGGGCCGTCGTCGTCCCACACGGCGGGCGCGTGTCGCCTCGGACTTCTCGCCCGCGGCTTGGTCGGCGGGACGCCCGAGCGCGCGAAGATCGAGCTGCATGGATCGTTCGCCCGAACGGGCGAGGGGCACGGCACCGACAAGGCGATCGTCGCGGGACTAATGGGATTCCGCCCGGATGATGACCGCATCCGCACCGCCCTGGAGATCGCTGAACGCGAAGGACTCGCGTACACCTTCGAAAAAACGACGCTCGACGACGAAGCGCATCCCAACTCGGTGCGCATCACTCTCGAGCGCGGCGATCGCCGCGCCGTGATGATCGGGTCGTCGCTGGGCGCCGGGCGCGTCCTCGTGAGCGAGATCGACGGGTATCCGGTGGAAGTCACCGGGAACTACCACACCATCGTGCTCGTCGCCGAAGACATCAAAGGCTCGATCGCCAAGATCGCGACGCTGCTCGCCGACGATGGCCTCAACATCGCGACGCTTCGGCTGACCCGGCAGCGAAAAGGCGGCGACGCGTTCATGGTCATCGAGCTCGATGAGTATCCCGCCGAGAACGTCCGCGATCACATCAGAGCCTTGCCGTGGGTCCGGTGGGCGTTCCGGCTCGACAAGGTCTCGGCGTAGCCGGCAGGCCCGCCGTCTAAATTGCGAGTATGTACAAATCGCTCGCCGCCGCTGTACACGACGCCGAGGCACGCGGTATCTCGCTTTCGCGACTCGCGCTCGAGACCGAGTCCTCGGATCAAGGCCGGCCGATCGGAGAGATCCGCGACGTGCTGCACCGCGCGCTCGTCGTCATGCGCGGAGCGGTGGAGCAGGGGTTGGTCGGCAACCTGAAGTCACCGTCGGGGCTCGTCGGCGGCGACGCGCAGAAGCTGGTGAGTGGCCCGGCGGGGCCGCTCGCGGGCACGCCATTTCGGGACGTCCTGGCGCGTGCGCTCGCCGTGCAGGAGGTGAACGCGGCGATGGGAGTGATCGTCGCGGCGCCGACGGCGGGCGGCGCCGGCGTTCTGCCGGCGGTTCTCACCGGACTGGCGGCCGCGCGCGGACTGTCCGACGATGCGGTGGTCGACGCGCTCGCGACGGCGGGGCTCATCGGGGCGGTGGTCGCCGAGCGCGCGTCGCTGTCCGGCGCCGAAGGCGGGTGCCAGGCCGAGACGGGTGCCGCGGCGGGAATGGCTGCCGGCGCCGCGACCGAAATGCTCGGCGGATCGCCGTCGCAGGTCGTGAACGCGGTCGCCCTCGCGCAGCAGGGGACTCTCGGCTTGGTCTGCGATCCGCTTGGCGGACTCGTCGAGTTGCCGTGCGTCTTCCGAAACGCGACCGGCGCGGCGATCGCGCTCGCCGCGGTCGAGATGGCCCTCGCGGGCATCACCTTCGCGATCCCCGCCGACGAAGTGATCGACACGATGGGAGACATCGGCCGCGAAATGGACGTGCGATATCGTGAGACAGCCGGCGGCGGGTTGGCGGCGACGCCGACGGGACGGCGATTGGCCCGCGAGCGCCTCGTGCAAATCAAGCGGGGCTGAGAGGTTGCGTACCCTCGCCGTGTCCCGATTCGCCACATAGCTTTCCAGTCGATGCGGTGCCGGTCCACCCGTCCACCGGTTCACCCGTCCACCGCCTGAAACGCGCGTACAATCCCGTTCGTAGGTCCTTCAGTATTCATCGACAACAGGACTCACGATGGTAACGAAAGATGAGATCGAAGGCTTCCTCGACCGCCTCTCCGCGGAAGGCGCCAGTTATTCGGAGGTCGAGCCGGGCCTGTGGATCGTGCGGCCGAGCGGCGAGCTCGATTTCAACGTCGTCGTGCACTTCTCGCCGCCTGTCGTGCTGCTGCGCGTCAAGGTGATGTCGCTGCCGACGAAGGCCGAATCGGTCGCGACGCTCAGCCGGCGGCTGCTCGAGCTGAACGCGTCGGATCTGCTGCACGGCTCGTACGGCATCGAGAAAGACTCCAACTCCATCGTCATGACCGAGGCCCTCGAGCTGTCGCACCTCGACTACGAGGAGTTCCTCGCCGCGTACGAAAGCATCACCGTGTCGCTCGCGTCGCATCTGCGCGAGCTGGGCACGTATCGCGAGGCGCACTGATATGGGTCTTTTCGATCGTCTTTCGACCCTGTTGCGGTCGAACATCAACGATTTGATCTCTCGGGCGGAAGATCCCGAGAAGATGTTGAATCAGATCATCGTCGACATGCGGTCGCAGCTCGCCAAGGCGAAGCAGCAGGTCGCCACGGCGATCGCCGACGAAAAGCGCCTGCGCGACCAAGCCGACTCCGAGTTCAAGCAGGGCGCCGACTGGGAAGCGAAAGCGATGCTCGCGATCAAGGAAAATCGCGACGATCTCGCCAAGCAGGCGCTCATGCGCCAGACGGAGCACAACTCGCACGGCCAGCAATTGGCGCAGACGTGGGAGCAGCACCGCCTCGAGACCGAGAAGCTCAAGAACGCGCTGCGCGACCTCAACGACAAGATCGAAGAGGCCAAGCGCAAGAAGAACCTGCTCATCGCCCGGCAGCGCCGCGCGCAGGCGCAGAAGCGCATCCACGACACGATGTCGTCGCTTTCCGAGAAATCGGCGTTCGAGGCGTTCGCCCGCATGGAGGAGCGCATCGAGAACAACGAGCGCCAGCTCAAGGCGTCCGTCGAGATCGAGGAAGAGTTCACCGGAGACCGGCTGGCGCAGGACTTCAAGCAGCTCGAGCGTTCGGCGACGACGAATACCGTCGACTCGCAGCTCCTCGCGCTCAAGCAGAAGATGGGCATGCTTCCGGCCGGCTCGGTCGAAGCCAAAAAGCTCGGCGCGGGCAACAACGACGAAGAAACGGTCCACGCCGAGATCGAAGACGTAACGAGCGAGAAGCAACGGCCTTGACCGCCGACTCGCCGCGGACGACCGGCTCGGTCACGATCGGCGGGACGAAGTTCAAGTTCGCGCCGATCCTCGCGGCGACGGTCATAACGTTTCTACTGCTGTGGCTGTTCAAGACGGTCGCGCATGTGTTCGTGCTGCTCATGCTCGCCGTTCTCGTCTCGCTCTATTTGGGCGCGGTCGCGGATTGGCTCGACCGGCGGACGACGCTCTCGAAGCGCGCCGCGCTCGCCATCGCGATCGTCGGTTCGATCGGCGGCATCGTCGTGTTGGGCTGGATCCTCTTGCCGCCCATCGCCGACCAAACGCGCCAGCTCTTCCTCGCGCTCCCCGATTTCATCAACTCCTGGGAAGTGGGAATCGATCGCGTCGCCGCCAAGTTGCCGGGCGTGAGCGACATCGTCGGCAAGCCAACCGAGCACAAGGCGCTGCTGGCCGCCTACGATCAACTCAGCGGCATCTTCGCGGGTATTCCGACGAAGTTGTTCGAGATCGTCGAGGCGGCGATCAACGTCTTCGCCGTGCTCGTCATGAGCATCTATCTCTCGATCCACCCGGCGCTTTACCGCGAGTGGCTGATCGCGCTCTTCCCGCCGATCCACCGCGACCTCGTCCGCGACGTGCTCGCCGAGCTGGCCGACTCGCTGCGCGCCTACATCGTCGGACAGCTGCTGACGATGACGTTCCTCGGTTTGATCACCGGTCTGGGTCTCTATCTGCTCGGCGTGCCGTTCGCGTTCTTGTTCGGCATCTTCACAGGCCTCGTCGCCATCGTGCCGTTCTTCGGCACGCTCCTGTCGACGACGTTGCCGGCGCTCTTCGTTCTCAACGGGAAAGGCTATTTCGGCTTCAGTCCGGTCGGCCATGCGCTGCTCGTCGTCGGACTCGGCGTCGTCGTCCACCTGATCGAGGGCAACCTCGTCTCGCCGCTCGTGATGTCGAAGAAGGTGGACCTGCCGCCGGTCATGACGATCATGGCGGTGCTCATCATGGGATCGCTGCTCGGCGGACTCGGTCTCGTCGTCGCGCTCCCGACGCTCGCCGCGGTGATGGTCATCGTACGGCGCATCGTGATCAGCCGGATCTACGAGGGACAGGGCTTCCGCCGCACCACGCGCGAGCGGCCAATGCTGCTTCGGGTGCCCGGGCCGGGCGGCGGAGTGCTCGCGCCTTCGGGACCCGCGCCGGACATCATTACGTTCGCCGAGAGCGAGGGGCGGCGGCAGAGCGCCTGAGGTCGGTGGACGGGGGTGGACCGGTGGACGAGCGCGCGGTGGTGAGTGCCGGCCACTCTGAGTTCGATTGGCGGTTCGGGTACGGCTTTCCGCTCGACGACAGGAACGGACATCAGACCGCTGACGTCACTTTCGGCGTTGAGCGGCGACGCTCCGTTTCCAGTCGAAATACGGTTTTCGTCACGACGCACCTGACGCCACGACGCTCAGCGCGGTTCGGCGGTCAGTCGTTCTGCGCGGTGCCGACCTGCCAGCGGCCGTCGGCCGCGCGATTCAGCGAGATGGTTTGAGCGCTCAGCTCCCGCGATTCGGCTTGAGCTCTCGTGCGACAGATTTGCGCCGTCATTCGGCCAAGGTGTTGTTGTTCCGCGAATTCGTTCAGCGCGGCGGCAACTCGTTCGGCTTGACGCTCCAGCGCGGCGATATCGCCTTCGGCCACGCTCGTTCCATAAAGCAGGGACGCGCTCCTGGCTCCGGAACGGGGGTCAAAAATGATGACGCTGTACAGATGGACGACGTCGCCGTCGGCAAGCGGCAGCGGCTTGTCGATTGTCGGATACGGCCACTCGTCTTCTGGCATGTGTCAGACCCCTGTCGATTCAGAGTGCGTTCGCTTGTTCCCGCGCGAAAGCCAACGATGACGCTGACGCACCGCCAGCAGACTATCGATCGGCGTGCGAACCGCGCTCGAAGTTTCTCGGCTCTCTAAACGATACGTCGCGGGATCGGGATCGTGCCTCGCCAGCGCGCAGGCGATCGTCGACGTGGACCTCCTCGCCGCCGCGGGAGAATCGGTCGCGGTCGTCGGGCCGAGCGGATCGGGAAAGACGACGCTGCTGTTGTGCGCGGCGGGGCTGCTGACACCCGACTCGGGCGTCGTCTCGTGGTTCGGGGATCCGCAGCGAACGGTTGCACTCGAGCGTGCGCATTTGCACTACCATCGCTCGTCGTTAAACGAGCCGCGCTCCGCGGACGAGTCGCACATCCATCTGGTCGATTTGGGCGACGCTGGTGCGGCCTCTCTTGGACCGTGGATCGGTGAGCGATGCGAGGCCGGCGACGCCGTCGTAGTCGCCTTGCGCGACCCGGTTCTAGCCTCTCGCCTGACGGAACGAGCGGTAGTACTGCGAGGCGGCCGAATCGTGGCGCGAACGACGGCGCGCCGCGTCGCCGAGCGCCGTTTCGTTGACCGACCCCTCCGACATGCCTAGCATTCACTCAACTGCTCGTGTCACGAGTCGATGCGTCCGTCTCACACTCAGTCCGCCGACCTGTCCAGCTCCTCGCCGGCGCGGGCGCCCCAGACCGGGACCGCCACGCGCGAGTTCCGGCTGTACAACACACTGACCCGTCAGACCGAGGCGTTCGTCCCGGCCGACGGCGAGACGGTGCGCATCTATAGTTGTGGCCCGACGGTCTACAATCCGGCGCACCTCGGCAATTTCCGCACGTTTTTGTTCGTCGATCTCCTGCGTCGCACGCTGCAGTTGCGCGGCTGGAAGGTGCGCCAGGTGATGAACCTGACCGACGTCGACGACAAGATCATCCGGCGCGCGCACGAACAGAAAAAGACGATTCGCGAGGTCACCGAGCCGGTCACCGCGATCTTCCACAAGGATCGCGAGTACCTGCGCATCCAGGCCGCCGAGGTCTATCCGAAGGCAACCGACTACATCCCGCAGATGATTCGGCTGGTCGAGGAGCTCGTCGCTCGCGGCGTCGCCTATCAAGCGGACGACAAGTCAGTCTATTTCGCGATCGATCGTTTTCCTCCGTACGGGCGCTTGTCGCGTCTCGACAAACGCGAGCTCAAGACGGGGGCGCGCGTCGCGCAGGACGACTACTCGAAGGAGAACGCGCAGGACTTCGCGCTCTGGAAGGCGGCGACGCCCAACGACGAGGTGACCGGCGCGGCGTGGGATTCGCCGTGGGGGCGCGGCCGGCCCGGCTGGCATCTGGAGTGCTCGGCGATGGCGATCGATTTGTTGGGAGACACGCTCGACATCCACTGCGGCGGCATCGACCTCGTCTTCCCGCACCACGAAGACGAGATCGCACAGTCCGAGGCGGCGACCGGCAAGACGTTCTCGCGCTTCTGGTGCCACGGCGCCTTTTTGCTGACCGACGGCGCGAAGATGGCCAAGCGACTCGGCAACGTCACGACGGTGCAGGGGATGCGCGAGGCCGATGTATCACCGGCGGCACTCCGGCACTTCGTCTTCAACACGCACTATCGGAAGGAGCTCAACCTTTCCGACGATGCGCTCGAGGCGTCGATCAATGCCGTGCGTCGTGTGGGCGACTTCGCGGATCGATTGGCGGCGGCGACGGGTGGAACGCCCGAGCTGGCGGCAGCGGCGGACACAGCCATAGCCGAAGTGGAGGCGGCGCTCTTCGAGGATCTGAACGCGCCCAACGCCTTGGCTGGCCTCTTCACGTTCATCCATCGTGCGAACGCCCAGCTCGACCGCCGCGGATCCGACGTGGAGGCGGTCGAGCGAGCTCGGCGGGCGTTCGAGCGGATCAACGGCGTTCTCGACATCCTGCCCGACCGGGAAATTCACGATCAGGCCCTCATTTCGTGGGTGGAAGAACGGCTCGAGGCTCGCCGGGCAGCGCGCGAACGCCGAGATTTCCCCGAGGCGGATCGGATTCGGGCCGAGCTGGTTGGGAAGGGGATCGCGATCGAGGACGCGGGCGGTCGGACGACCTGGAAGCGGGTCCGCTAGAGGCGGGTTTCACGGCCGAGGCGTAAGCGCCGATCACTGCGCGGCTTGACACTGTTTTCCGAACCGCGTATCCTACGAGTCTCGCTAAAAAATGGCCGTCTGCTGACGTAGCTCAATTGGCAGAGCACCTGATTTGTAATCAGGCGGTTGCGAGTTCGATTCTCGCCGTCAGCTCTAGAGATCGGGCTGGAAGGCGATTTTTCGTGTGAGCGAGAGCGAGCAGTAGCGGATGGTTTGATGGAACGCGGAACACTCCGGTGGGGTGGCCGAGTGGCTAATGGCAGCAGACTGTAAATCTGCCGGGTTTACGCCCTACGAAGGTTCGAATCCTTCCCCCACCATTTGGTGGCACACAACGGTTCGGCCGGAGTAGAGCGCGAGAACAGGGAGAGGGCGGGTCATTCGGCGGGAGTAGCTCAGTTGGTAGAGCGCAAGCCTTCCAAGCTTGATGTCGCGGGTTCGAGCCCCGTCTCCCGCTCTGTGAACTCTGGACCGCGCGAGTCACGAAGCGGCGGCGACGTTTGGACGAGGAACAGTAAGCAGGGAAATGACGTAAGAGGTTGCTGACGTAGCTCAGTTGGTAGAGCACACCCTTGGTAAGGGTGAGGTCACCGGTTCAATCCCGGTCGTCAGCTCTCAGAGTTCTGTAGGAAGCACGCGCAGTACCACGCGGAACTACGCGCACCACGTTTTTTCAGGTCCTTGGCAGATGCCTCGAGAGAAAATCATTCTCGCCTGCGGCGAGTGTAAGAACCGGAACTACTTCACGACGAAGAACAAGCGGCTCCATCCGGAGCGCGTGGAGTGGAAGAAGTACTGCCCGCGGTGCAACAAGCACCAGGTCCATAAGGAAACCAAGTAATGGCCGACGCTGCCGTACGCACGGGCGGGTCGGGCACGCCAAGCGCTCCCGGACCGGGCCCGATTTCCCGTCTCGTCACGTTCTACCACGGCGTGATCGCGGAGATGAAGAAGGTCACCTGGCCGGACCGACCGCAGGTTCAGCAGGCGACGATCTCGATCATCCTCTTCGTGCTCGCGCTCGGAGCCGTCATCTCGATTCTCGATCTGATTCTTCAGGGTTTGCTGATCAAAGGAATTCCAGCGTTGTTCGCGGGACGATGAACACCATGGCGGAGCATCGCTGGTACGCGATCCAGACCACCGCGGGCCACGAGAACAAGGTTCGTTCGCTGATCCAGCGGAAGATCGACGGCGACGCGCGGGCGCCCGAGGCGCGCGCGATTCGCCAAGCGCTCGTCCCGACGCAGGAAGTGGTCGAGATCAAGAACGGCAAGAAGGTCAACGTCGAACGCAAGCTCTATCCCGGCTACGTGCTCGTCGAGATGGAGATGAACCAGGAAACGGCCCACGTGGTGAACGGCATCCAGGGCGTGATCAAGTTCGTCGGTCACGACCAGCGATTCCCGCAGCCGCTGCGGCCCGATGAAGTGAACCGCCTCCTCGGCATCGCGGTCGAGCAGGAGGAGGAGGAGCCGAAGGAGGAGATTCCGTTCCTCGTCGGTCAGGCGGTGGCCATCACGGAAGGGCCGTTCACCGATTTCAACGGAACGGTGGAAGAAGTGATGGTCGACAAAGGCAAGGTGCGGGTGTCGGTCTCGTTGTTCGGCCGGCCTACGTCGGTGGAGTTGGATTACTTGCAGTTGAGAGCGTACTGAAATGCGGTGGCAGGTCACCGGTCACCGGAAAACCCCGGAGACCGGCGACCGGAGACCGGAGACCGCAGGAAGCAAGTCGGCGACCACTCCGACGGTTCAGTGCCAGTGGGAGATTGTTAGCAAGTCGTCTATAGGAGTCTTATGGCCAAGAAAGTCACGGGGTTCGTCAAGCTGCAGATCCCCGCGGGCAAGGCCAATCCCGCCCCTCCGGTGGGAACGGCGCTCGGCCCGCAGGGCATCAACATCATGGCCTTTTGCAAAGAGTTCAATTCGCGAACTCAGGGCCAGGATACGATTCTCCCGGTCGAAATCACGATCTATTCCGACAAGTCCTTCACCTTCATCACGAAGACGCCGCCCGCGGCCGTCTTGCTGAAGAAGGAGGCGGGCATCGACAAGGGATCGGGACAGCCGAACCGGAACAAGGTCGGACGCGTCACGCGCGCCCAGGTGCGCAAGATCGCCGAGATCAAGATGCCCGACCTGAACTGCGACACGATCGAGTCGGCGATGATGATGGTCGCCGGCGCGGCGCGATCGATGGGCTTGGAGGTCGTCGACTGATGCGCGACCATGGCAAGAAGTACAACGCGGCCGCCAAAAATCGCGACATCGCCTCGGCGTACCAGCCCCGCGTGGCGCTGGAGATCGTCAAGAAATCGGCATTCGCGAAGTTTGACGAGACCGTCGAAGTGGCCGTCCGTCTGGGCGTCGACCCGCGCCACGCCGATCAGGTCGTGCGCGGCACCGTCGTTCTCCCGGCCGGAACCGGCAAGTCGGTCCGCGTGCTCGTCATCGCCGCCGGCGACAAGGCCAAGGAGGCCGAGACCGCCGGCGCCGACTACGTGGGCGCGGAGTTCATTCAGAAGATCAAGGACGGCTGGCTCGACTTCGACGTGCTGATCGCCACGCCGGACCAGATGGGGCAGCTCGGCCAGCTCGGCCGCGTCCTCGGTCCGCGCGGACTCATGCCGAATCCCAAAGCCGGCACGGTCACGTTCAACATCTCGAACGCGGTCAAGGAAACGAAGGCGGGCAAGATCGAGTTCCGCGTCGACAAGGCGGGGAATGTCCACGCGCCGATCGGCAAGGTGTCGTTCGGCATCGACGCGCTCGAGACCAACTACACGGCGTTCATGGATCAGATCGTCCGGTCCAAGCCCGCGGCCTCGAAGGGCGTGTACGTCAAGAACGTCTCGGTCTCCAGCACCATGGGCCCCGGCGTGTCGATCGACAGCACGCTCTACCGAATGGCAGGGAGCGCACAATGAACCGCACCGAGAAAGAACAGCTGGTCTCCGACCTGAAGACGAAATTGCAGAGCGCCACGGCGCTCTATTACACCGACTTCACCGGTCTCAACGTGAAGCGGATGACCGACCTCCGACGCAAGCTGCGCAAGGCGAACGTCGAGTACGTGGTCATCAAGAACACGCTCGCCCTCCGCGCCGTAAACGAGAGTGGCCTCATTGGCGAGCGTTTGCGCGGCCCGACAGGACTCGTCGTCGCCAAGGATCCGGTCGCCGCGGCCAAAGTCATCACCGACTTCGCCAAGGAGAACGACCAGAAGCCGGCGGTGAAGGGCGGTGTATTCGAAGGAACCAAGATCGACAAGGCGCAGGTGGCCAAGCTGGCCTCGATGCCGTCGCGCGAGCAAATGCTCGCCCAGCTCGGCGCCGGACTGCAGTCGCCGCTCGCCGGGTTCGTCGGAGCGCTCAGCGGCATCCTGTACATGTTCGCCGGCGCGCTGGAAGGATTGCGGCAGCAGAAAGAGAGCGCTGGAGCCGGCGCCGGATAAGTCGGTCAGTCGACCGACCGTTTTTGAAAGAGTGACTGACCGAGACAACGATTGACCGACTTGCATTATCACATAGGGAGAACGACGAGATGCCTACGACCATGACGAACGACGAGATCCTCGAAGCGATCGGCAACAAGTCCGTCTTCGAGCTCGCCGAGCTGATCGATGCCTTCAAGAGCAAGTTCAACGTGACCATTGCCGCGGCCCCGGTCGGCGGCGCTCCCGCCGGCGGCGGCGGCGCGGCGGCGGCTCCGGCCGTGGAAGAGAAGACCGAGTTCGACGTCCTGCTCAAGGACGCCGGCGGCAAGAAGATCCAGGTCATCAAGGTGGTCCGCGAGATCACCGGCCTGGGCCTGAAGGAAGCCAAGGACCTCGTCGACAGCGCGCCGAGCACGGTCAAAGCCGGCGTGACGAAGGACGAATCGGCGTCGATCAAAGCCAAGCTGGAAGAGCAGGGCGCGACGGTGGAAGTGAAGTGACGCTCCGGTCTTCGGTAACCGGTCTCCGGTCTCCGGGTTTCCCCGGACACCAATGACCGGCGACCGGTGACCTCAGTGTCCCTTCCTTCAGCCCAGCGCCATTAGTGAATACGAATACTTCGCGCACCAACAACATCATGCAGTCCCTGGTCCTCCGAACGGACGCGCTGTCGCGCGTCTGCGCGGGGGATCTGTCCGTCGCCAGGTCTCCGGTGAATCATGTCTGACATCAAGCAAATTTCCTACGCGAAGCTCGACCAGGGGATGGAAATGCCCCACCTCCTGGACATCCAGACGCGCGCCTTCGAGGCGCTGCTCCAGCTGGATGCCGCCTCGCACGATCGTGAGGACATCGGTCTCGAGCGGGTCTTCAAGGACCTGTTCCCCATTTCCGACGTCCACGAAAACTTCTCCCTCGAGTTCGTTCGCTATTCGCTCGGCGAGCCGAAGTACTCCGTCGAAGAGTGCATCGAACGCGACATGACCTACTCGGCGCCGCTCAAGGCGACGCTGCAGCTGGTCATCAACGAGGTCGTCAACGAGCAGAAGCGCCCGCGCAACATCATCGAGAAAGAGGTCTATCTCGGCGAGCTGCCCCTGCTCACGCCGCTCGGCACGTTCGTCATCAACGGCGCGGAACGCGTCATCGTCAGCCAGCTGCACCGGTCGCCGGGCGTCGTCTTCGAGGAAGCGACCCATCCGAACGGCCAGCGCCTCATCTCGGCGCGCATCATCCCGTTCCGCGGCTCGTGGGTCGAGTTCACGGTCGACATCCACGACGTCGTGTACGTCCACATCGACAAGAAGAAGAAGTTCCCCGCCACGGCGCTTTTGCGCGCATTTGGCTACGGAACCAACTCGGACATTCTCCGACTCTTCTTCGCCGTCCGCGACCTCGACCTGACGAAGAAGCGCGAGAGCCGCACCGACCAGCGCGAGCTGCTCGGCGCGATCATCGCCGAGGACATCGCTCTGCCGGGCGAAGCCACCGCCGACGACGCGCCCAAGGCGCGCACCAAGAAGGCGAAGGCCGAGCGCGAGCGCGCCGAGAACGTGCTGCTCGTCAAGGAAGGCGACGAGCTGACGGAAGAGGTGTACAACCGCCTCCGCCGACAGAACATCGACACGATCAAGGTCTTCTCGTCGCACATGCGGGTCGACCTGCGCGACGAGCAGGACGCGATCGAGCGCGGCGAGCGTGAAGTCCGCCGCCGTCTGGCGCTCGACGTCGTCGATTCCGACGGCGAGGTGGTCGCCGAGGCCGGCCAGCTCCTCAACGACACGGTGATCAAGAAGATCCGCAAGGCGGAGATCAACAAGGTCAGCGTGTTCGTGACGTCGGGGCGGGCCGAGTCGACGCTCATCAAGAACACGCTCGCCAAGGATCCGACGCACAGCGAGAAGGAAGCGCTGTCGCAGATCTACGCGCTGCTGCGTCCGGGCGACGCGCCCGACGCGCAGACGGCCAAGCAGGCGCTCGAGCGTCTGTTCTTTTCGCCAAAGCGCTACGACCTGGGCCGCGTCGGCCGCTACAAGATCAACCAGCGGCTCGGCATGAACATGCCGGCCGACTACACCGTGCTCTCGAAGGAAGACTTCGTCGAGATCATCCGATATCTCGTCGAGCTGCATGAAGGCCGCGGACACGTCGACGACATCGACCACCTGGGCAACCGCCGCATCCGTTCGGTCGGCGAGCTGATCGCGAACCAGTTCTCCGTCGGCCTGTCGCGCATGGCGCGCCTGGTCAAGGAGCGCATGTCGATCAACACCGATCCGGAAAAGATCTCGCTCGACGACCTCGTGAACGCGCGCACCGTGTCGGCGGTGATCCAGGCATTCTTTGGATCGAGCCAATTGTCCCAATTCATGGACCAGACCAACCCGCTCGCCGAGTTGACGCACAAGCGTCGTCTCTCGGCGCTCGGACCGGGCGGTCTGACGCGCGAGCGCGCCGGCTTCGAAGTGCGCGACGTGCACTACTCGCAGTACGGCCGCATGTGCCCGATCGAAACGCCTGAAGGTCCGAACATCGGACTGATCACGTCGCTCGCCTGCTACGCGCAGGTGAACGACCTCGGCTTCGTCGAGACGCCGTATCGCGTGGTCAAGAACGGAAAGGTTCTCAACGAGATCGCCTGGCTCGACGCGAACAGAGAAGAAGGCGCGTTGATCGCGCAGGCCAGCGCGCGCGTCGACGAGCATGGGAATTTCCTCGAGGACCTCGTGCTCTGCCGCCAGCAGGGTGACGCGCCGCTCACGCCGAAGGATCGCATCGACTACATGGACGTCGCGCCCGAGCAGCTCGTCTCGATCGCCGCGGCGCTCATTCCATTCCTCGAGCACGACGACGCGAACCGCGCGTTGATGGGCTCGAACATGCAACGCCAGGCGGTTCCGCTCCTCAATCCCCGCACGCCGCTCGTCGGCACGGGCCTCGAGGATAAGGTCGCCAAGGACTCGGGCGCGGTCGTCATCGCGCGCCGGGCCGGCGTCGTCGCGCGCGTCACGGCCGACGAGATCATCATCGACGCGGCCGCGGTCGAGAGGAAGAAGGGCGCGGAGGGCGCTGATGGCGATCGCCCGCTCGCGCGCCTCACGCAGCACGACCGCTACCGCTTGAAGAAGTACTGGAGAACGAACCAGGACACGGCCATCAACCAGCGTCCGCTCGTTCGTCAGGGGCAAAAAGTGAAGCAGGGCGACGTGCTCGCCGACGGCGCCGCGACGGAGCTGGGACAGCTCGCGCTCGGATCAAATGTGACGGTGGCCTTCATGCCCTGGTACGGTCACAATTTCGAGGACGCGATCGTTTTGTCGGAGCGGCTCGTCAAGGACGACGTGTATTCGTCGATCCACATCCAGGAATTGGAGCTCCACGTCCGCGACACGAAGCGCGGTCAGGAAGAGATCACGCGCGAAATCCCGAACGTCTCGGAAGAGGCGCTGCTCGACCTCGATGAGCGCGGCATCGTTCGCATTGGAGCACACGTCAAGCCCGGCGATATCCTGGTCGGCAAGATCACGCCGAAGGGCGAGACCGAGCTCTCACCCGAAGAGAAGCTTCTCACGGCGATCTTCGGCGAGAAGGCGAAGGACGTGAAGGACTCGTCGCTGAAGGTGCCGCCGGGCATGGAAGGCGTGGTCATTGATGTGAAGATTTTCTCCCGGATCGAAGACCAGGTCGTCGAGAAAGACCGCGGCGAGCGCATCGGTGAAGTCCGTCGGCTCGAGGGCGAAGAGAAGGTTCGCGTCAACGAAGTGCGCGACTCGGAGCTCATCGAGGTGCTCGACGGGCAGACGATCGCGCTCGCCCTCAAGGCGGGCACGGTCGAAGAGGCGATCGCGGCCGGGACGAAAGTCACGTCGGCGAGCCTCCGCGAGATGCGCCTGTCGACGATCGACCTCAAGACGCTCCGCGTCGAGAACAAGCGCGTGAACGAGCGTCTGCGTCAGATCATCGACGCGTCGAACGAAGAGAAGGCCAAGATCGAAGAGAAGGCGGAAGAGCGCATCGACCGCATTCTCCAGCCCGACGAATTGCCGCCCGGCGTCATCCAGCTCGTGAAGGTCTACCTGGCCGAGAAGCGAAAGGTCTCGGTCGGCGACAAGATGGCCGGACGCCACGGCAACAAGGGTATCGTTGCGCGTGTCGTGCCCGAGGAGGACATGCCGTTCCTCCCCGACGGCCGGCCCGTCGACATCGTGCTCAACCCGCTCGGCGTGCCGAGCCGAATGAACGTCGGACAGATTCTCGAAACGCACCTCGGGTGGGTCGCGCGCATTCTTGGCTTCTACGCCAAGACGCCGGTCTTCCAGGGGACCAACGAGCGCGAGATCGGGCTGCTGCTCAAGATGGCCGGCGTGATCTGGGCCGCGCGGGCGCTGGGACTTCGCACCGCGGCGCCGGCGATCACCGACAAGGACGTCGTCGCGCTGCTCGCCGACATCAAGCCGGACGTGTCGACCGAGCACGAAGTCTTCGTGCGGTTGCAAGAGGCGACGCTGAACGACCTTGGCGGCCGCGGCATGTCGCAGGAGACGCGCGACATGCACCACGCGATCCGCGACTTCCTCGCCGGCGCGGCGAAGGAGTTGGGCGAGCGTGAGGAAACGGCGATCGCGAACCAGATCGCGTTCCACACGGCGTGGGTCGACGACGAGTCGCAGTCGGCGTCGAAGCGCGCCGAGTACAAGGCCGCGCTCAAGCAGCTCGAGAAGCGCAAGGCGCTCGACTCGGCCGCACTGTTGACGGACCACGAGCTGCCGGCGCTCGCCGGAATGCTCGGCAAGAAGTCGGAGGCGGACGTCGACGCGGCCGCGGTCGAGCTGATGCGGCTCGCCGGTCTGAACGCGTTCGGCAAGGTGCGTCTGCGCGACGGGCGCAGCGGCGAGCTGTTCGTGTCGCCGGTGACCGTCGGTGAGATCTACATGCTGAAGCTCTCGCACCTCGTCGACGACAAGATCCACGCGCGGAGCATCGGACCGTACTCGCTCGTCACGCAGCAACCGCTGGCGGGCAAGGCGCAGTTCGGCGGCCAGCGCTTCGGAGAGATGGAAGTGTGGGCGCTCGAGGCGTACGGTGCCGCGCACGTGTTGCAGGAGATTCTGACGGTGAAGTCGGACGACGTGAACGGCCGTAGCCGGGTCTACGAGGCGATCGTGAAGGGACAGAATCTTCCGGAGCCCGGAATCCCGGAGTCGTTCAACGTGTTGGTGAAGGAACTACAGGCCCTCGGCATCAAGGTCACGATGGGTCAGAGCGCAGACGGTTATTGGGGCTCGCAGGCCGCCGCCAATGCCGCCGGCGGCGATGGCACATCGTCCAACGGCGCGGGGAGCGGGGGGGAGGAGTAAACGATGATTGATTTCCGAAGCGTGCGCGAACAGCGCGCCAGCTCGTTCGACTTCATTCAGGTCCGGATCGCCTCGCCAGAGGAAATCCGCGGACCCAAGGACCCCAAGGAGCGCGAGCGTCTCGAGCTCCAGGGGCTCCGCAGCTGGTGGTCGTGGGGCGAAGTCACCAAGCCCGAGACCATCAACTACCGCTCGTTCAAGCCGGAAAAGGACGGCTTGTTCTGCGAGCGGATTTTCGGTCCGGTCAAGGACTGGGAATGCCACTGCGGCAAATACAAGAGAATTCGCTATCGCGGTGTAATCTGCGACCGCTGCGGCGTCGAAGTGACCCTGAGCAAGGTGCGCCGCGAGCGCATGGGCCACATCGAGCTCGCCGTTCCCGTCGCGCATATCTGGTTCTTCAAGACGCTGCCGAGTCCGATGGGCAACCTGCTCGACATCACGCTGCGTGATCTCGAGAAGGTCATCTACTACTCGAACTACGTCGTCATCGAGCCCGGCCAGCAAGAGGTCGAAGTCAACCAGCTGCTCGACGAAGACGAGTACCTCAACCTTCGCACGAAGGCAAAGGAAGAGAACGACGCCGCGTTCCTCGCCGACATCGGCGCGCCCGCGGTTCGCGACCTCCTTCGCCGCCTCGACGTGGACAAGCTCGCCGAGGATCTGCGCGCGCAAGTCGTCGTCGAGACGTCGCAGCATCGCAAGAAAATGCTGCTCAAGCGGCTCAAGATCGTCGACGCGTTCCGCAACTCGGGCGATTCGGGCGACGTCCGCAACCGCCCCGAGTGGATGATTCTTGACGTCGTGCCGGTGATCCCACCCGATCTCCGCCCTCTCGTTCCATTGGACGGCGGACGATTCGCCACGTCGGACCTCAACGATCTCTATCGCCGCGTCATCAACAGAAACAATCGGCTCCAGAAGCTGATCATGCACCGCGCACCTGAAGTCATTCTCCGGAACGAGAAGAGAATGCTTCAAGAGGCGGTCGACGCGCTGTTCGACAACGGGCGCCGGTCGAAGGCGATCCGCGGCCGCGGCAAGCGTCCGCTCAAGTCGCTCTCCGACATGCTCAAGGGCAAGCAGGGCCGGTTCCGTCAAAATCTGTTGGGCAAGCGCGTGGACTACTCGGGCCGAAGCGTGATTGTTGTCGGCCCCGAGCTCCAGCTGCATCAGTGCGGGCTTCCTAAGCTCATGGCCCTCGAGCTGTTCAAGCCCTTTATCATCCATAAGCTCGTGGAAAAGGGCATCGCCGAGACGGTGAAGCGCGCCAAGAAGATCGTCGAGCGCGAGAGCCCTGAGGTCTACGAGATCTTGGAAGAAATTATCCGAGATCACCCTGTACTTCTGAATCGGGCGCCGACGCTTCATCGGCTCGGCATTCAGGCGTTCGAGCCGGTGCTCGTGGAAGGCAAGGCCATTCGTATTCACCCGCTCGTCTGCGCGGCGTTCAACGCCGACTTTGACGGCGACCAGATGGCCGTGCACGTGCCGCTCTCGTTCGAGGCGCAGCTCGAGGCGCGTCTGCTCATGCTCTCGAGCAACAACATCTTGAAGCCGTCGGACGGACGTCCGGTCGCTGAACCGAGCCAGGACATCGTGCTCGGGTGCTATTTCGCGACCAAGGCGCCGGCCAACTTCAACTCCGTCGACCTCAAGACGCTGCGCCGGTTCACCGACGTCGGCGAGATCGAGATGGAGCTCGCGCTCAACCGTCTCACGCGTCACAGCGCGCTCCTGTTCTGGGTCAACGACTCGGCTGGTCCGCGCTGGGAGAAGACCACGGCGGGTCGCGTGCTGTTCAACGCGATCATTCCGACGGAGCTCGGCTACAAGAACCACGACATGAAGAAAAAGGCGCTGTCGGAGCTCGTGTTCGAGTCGTATCGGAACGCGGGTCTCGCCGGCACCGTGCAGTTCCTCGACCGCCTCAAGGAATTCGGCTTCGCCAACGCCACGCGCGGCGGCGTGTCGATCGGCATCGAGGATCTCGAGATTCCGGCCGCGAAGGCGGGGCTCCTCACCGAAGCCGAGGAGCGCGTCGAGCGGTTCCAGCGCGCCTACCAGACGGGCAACATCACGAACGGTGAGCGCTACAACAAAGTCATCGACACGTGGACGCACGCCAACTCTGACATCGCCGACGAGATGGTCAAGTCGATGCGCGAGTCGAAGGACGGTTTCAACCCCGTGTTCATGATGTTCGATTCGGGTTCACGCGGCAGCCGGGACCAGATCCGGCAGCTCGCGGGAATGCGCGGACTCATGGCCAAGCCGCAGAAGAAGCTCACGGGCGGCATCGGCGAAATCATCGAGAGCCCGATCAAGTCGAACTTCCGTGAAGGTCTGTCGCCGCTCGAGTACTTCACGTCGACGCACGGCGCCCGGAAGGGTCTCGCCGACACGGCGCTCAAGACGGCCGACGCGGGCTACCTCACGCGCCGCCTCGTGGACGTCGCGCAGGACGTGACGATCAGCGAAGAAGACTGCGGTACGATCCAGGGTCTCGAGGTGTCGGCGCTGAAGGAAGGCGAGGACATCATCGAGCCGCTCTCGGAGCGTATCGTCGGCAACTTCGCCGCCGAGGACGTCGAGGATCCGCACGAGCTCGACGAGTCGGGACGCCGCACGCTGCTCGTCGAAGCCGGTCAGCTCATCGACGAGGAGAAGGCGCGCGTCATCGAAGAGTCGGGCATCGAAACGGTCAAGATTCGCTCCGTCCTCACCTGCGAGGCGAAGCGCGGTCTCTGCCGCATGTGCTACGGCCGCAACCTGGCGACGATGAACGTCGTCGACCTGGGCGAAGCGGTCGGTATCATCGCCGCGCAGTCGATCGGTGAGCCGGGCACGCAGCTCACGCTGCGCACGTTCCACATCGGTGGAACGGCCGCTCGTATTGCCGAGCAGACGGCGCGCAAGTCGAAGGTGGCGGGCACGGTCGAGTACTCCGACCGGCTCGTCGTCGTCACCAATCCCGAGAAGCAGCGCATCGTGACGTCGTATGAGGGCGAGATCCTCATCAAGTCGAGCGGCGAGCGCAACGCCAACATCGCCGCGCGCCTGCAAGTGCCGCTCGGCGCGATCCTGATGGTCGAAGACGGATCGGACGTCAAGCGCGACCAGGTGATCTTCACCTGGGATCCCTACACCAACCCGATTCTCGCCGACGTGGACGGCACCGTTCGGTTCGTCGACATCGTGGAAGAAGAGTCGGTGTCCGAGGAGCTCGACGAGCTCACGGGCTTGCGCCAGCGCGTGATCATCGAGGACCGGGAAAAGAAGCTCCACCCGCACATCGAGATCATCCAGGAGAAGGGCGGCAAGGAGAAGCGCGTGCGCGACTTCATCATCCCGGCGGGCGCGCAGCTCACCGTGGAAGATGGACAGCGCATCTTCCCCGGTACGATCATCGCCAAGGTCGGCCGCGAAGCGTACAAGACGCGCGACATCACGGGCGGTCTGCCCCGAGTCGCCGAGTTGTTCGAAGCGCGCAGGCCGAAGGATCCGGCGACGATCTCCGAGATCGATGGGGTCGTGCGGTTCGGTGAAATCAAGAGAGGCAAGCGCGAAGTCTTCGTCGCGCCGATCAATCCGGACGGTTCGCTCGACGAGTCACGCGAGGCGCAGACCTACGAAGTGCCCGCGGGCAAACACCTTCGCGTGCACGAAGGCGACCGCGTCCGGGCCGGTGACCGTATCTCCGAGGGTCCGGTCAATCCGCACGACATTCTGCGGATCAAGGGCCCGCGCGCCGTGCAGGAATATCTGCTCAACGAAGTGCAGGAGGTCTACCGCCTGCAGGGCGTGAAAATCAACGACAAGCACATCGGCGTCATCGTCAAGCAGATGCTGCAGAAGGTGCGCGTCATGGATCCGGGCGAGACCGAGTTCCTCGAAGGGGAGCACGTGGATCGTCAGATCTTCCGCGACGAGAACGATCGGGCCAAGAAGAAGAAGGAAACGCCGGCGACGGCGGAGCCGCTCCTTCTCGGTATCACGAAGGCGAGTCTCACGACGCAGTCCTTTATATCTGCTGCGTCGTTTCAAGAAACGACGCGGGTGCTCACCGACGCTTCAATTCGGGGAGCAAAGGACGACCTCCTCGGCCTCAAGGAGAACATCATCATCGGTCACCTCATCCCGGCCGGTACGGGTATGTACCGGTATCAGGATGTCGAGATCGCGCTCGCGGTGCCGGAAGGCTTCGAGCCGCTTCCGCCACTGCCGGCCGAGCTGCCGAACGTCTTCTCGATGGCCGACGACGAAGATTCACCGTTCCCGCCGCTTCCGCGGCCGGCGATCAAAGGCGCCGAGTAGTCGGACGAGTTCTTGAACGAAAAGGGGCGAGCCTTCGGGCTCGCCCCTTCTCTTGCGCCCCCCACGGCCCGCGCGTTTCTTGGGTCGCATGCGCCGCCTCGCACCCGCGCTGTGGTTCGCGCTCGTCCTTCCGATCGCGGCATCGGCTCGCGCGCAATCGGTGCGAGTCGCACTCGCCAAACAGCCGTTCTCGCCGACCGGTACGTCGGAGGGACCGAATACGATGGCGAGCGGCGGCATTCAAGACTCGCTTGCCAGGCGAGGGGTGGCCGTTCGAATCGAAGAATCGAAACTCACGGCGACGCAGGACACCGAGTACGGCGCGTGGAAGCGCCTCGGCTGGGCGCTCGGCGATTACGCGCGGATCGTCGCGAAGAACGAGCGCGACGGGTATTTCACGGTGGGACTGTACGCGACGTGTCCGTCGATGCCGGGCATGGTCGCGGGATTGGAGCATTCGGATCCGAGCGGACGCCCGCTTCGAATCGGGATGCTGTGGCTCGACGCACATCCCGACTTCAACACGCCGGAAACGACGCGCAGCGGCTCGATGGGCGGTATGCCGGTCGCCATCGCGACCGGTCGCGCGCTCGAGAATCTGCGGCTCGACGCAACGCTCGATCCGCCGTTGCGTGACGAAGACGTGGTGATGGGCGCCATTCGCCTCACGGATCCGCTAGAGCAGGGTCTCCTCGATCATTCGAAGATTCAGCAGCTATCCGTCGACGACATTCGCCGGATCACGCCCGCCGTCTGGGCGCAGTTGGATCGGCTCAACTCACAGGTCGATAAGATTTACGTTCACATCGACATGGACGTGCTCGATCCGCGAGAAGTGTCGATGCACGTGAACAAAGTGCCGGGCGGTCCGTCGAGCGAGGAATTGGCGGTGCTGTTCGAACGGATCTTCGCGCGATATCCGAAGGCGACCGCGATCGGTTTCGCAACGCTTCCGCCGAGCGATCCAGGCGGCTTGTCGATCGCGGCGCTGAATCGGATGATCCTCGGCGCGGTCAAGGGCGTGCGCGAGCGCAGCGGACCCCCATAGCCGGGGCCGCGCCTCTGCCGCGCAACCGGCGTCGTGTCAGCGACCGGGGGCGCGTTACAAAATTGTATACGTCTTGTCGCTTTTTCCCGCGTGCGGCCGCGCTTGCGTCGCATGCTCCGGTCGCAACCCGCGGTAAGGCAGAGCGTATCCAAGATCCAACGACGCGCGGTTGGCGTTGGAGTTCGCCTCGGACGAGATCTATGGGTGCGATGAAGAGTGCGATGAATTGGTTGATCAGTTCATGAATCACAAATTCGTACCGACTCGGTCTTGATACTTATGCCGGCTGGCGCCACGATTCCCCCGTCCAGCCTGAACGGAATTGGCGTCCAGCAGCTCCCACCGGTGACCCGTCGTTCATGATCGCGGCGCATCGACGCGCACGAACGGGCACCCTTCGCGACCATCCTACCTGGTACACGCGACTATGAAGAACAGAGTGCTCACGGCCTTGATGGGACTGTGCCTCTGCGCGGCGCCACTGGCGGCGCAACAGAAAACAGTCACTGGCAGAGTCACGAGTGAACAGGGAACGTCGCTCCCCGGCGTCTCCATCGTCGTGCGCGGCACAGGAGCCGGCACGACGACGAACAACGACGGCAACTACTCCGTGCGGGTGGCGGTCGGGCAGGTGCTTCAGTTCCGATCGATCGGCACCGCGCCCGAAGAACGCACGGTCGGCGATGCGAATGTCATCAACGTCCAGCTGCGCCGCGTCGCCGCGTCGCTCGACGCCATCGTCGTCACGGCGATGGGGCAGACCGCGTCACAGCGGCAGCTCGGCACCGCGCAGCAGACGGTCAGCGGCAGCGACATCGCCCAGACGCAGCGTGAGAATTTCATCAACGCGCTGGCGGGCCGTGTCGCCGGGGTCGACGTCACCAGCACATCGGGTGCGCCGGGTGCCTCGACGTCGATCGTCATCCGCGGCGTGAGCTCGATCTCGAGCACGAACCAGCCGCTGATGATCGTCGACGGCCTGCCGGTTGACAACAAGACGACCAACACCGGCAACCTGGCCTCCGACTCGCCGACGTCCGCGCTGGCGTTCAGTAACCGCAACGTCGACTTCACGAACCGCGGCGCCGACATCAATCCCGAGGACATCGAATCGCTCACGGTCCTCAAGGGCCCCGAGGCGTCGGCCCTCTACGGTATCGACGCGGCGAACGGCGCGATCGTCATCACGACGAAGCGCGGCCGCAGCGGCGGTGGGTTCGACTACAGCAACAGCTTCCGCGTCGAGCAGGTCCGCGCGAAGCCGGATATTCAAAGCGTCTACGGGCCAACCGGCACGGTCAGCATCTCGGGCGAGGGCTACGGATCGTTCACTTACTTCGGCACACCATATCCCTCCGGCACCCACACCTACAACAACATCGGCAACTTCTTCCAGACCGGGGCCACGCAGCGGCACAACCTCTCGTTCAGCGGCGGCGCGCCGGACTCGAGGCTCTCGTACCGCATCTCCGCGTCGTCGACCAAACAGCAGGGTGTCATCCCGAACACGGGGATGAACAAGATCAATCTGACGGGAGCGTCGCAGGGGCAGGTCACATCCTGGCTCATTGCGGACCTGTCGATGAACTACATCTACGAGAACAACGACCAAGCCTATAAGGGCGACGACAGTCCGCTTCTCGGCTTGCTGGTGTGGCCGGACACGAACAACGCGGCGAATTGGCTCACCCCCGCCGGCACGCGGCAGCGCATCACGGGGCTGTCGCAGTCGAACGAGGTCGACAATCCGTACTTCTCGGTGAACAAGAACAAGAGCAACGCCAAGACGAACCGCGTGGTCACGAACGCCGGCTTCACCTTCTCTCCGTTCGCGTGGGGCAACTTCAAGACCAACATCGGGGCCGACGCCTACACGAGCCAGGATCTGCTGCTGCGCCATCCCGAAAGCGCGATGAGCGGCACGGCGAACGGCATCCTCGACGTCAACGACGACATCACCCGGAACATCGCCTCGCAGACGCTCTTCAACCTCAACGAACGTCCGCTCGTGAGGGGCCTGTCGATCAGCGGCATGCTGGGCAATGAGGTGCTCGACCAGAAGTCGACGGTCGATGGTGCCGAAGGCACCAACTTCCTCGATCCGAACTTCATCTCGATCAACAACGCTCAGGCCAAGTCGGACCGCACGGTCATCACGCAGCGGCGCCTCGTGAGCGCGTTCGGGCAAGCCACCGTCAACTTCCGCGACTACCTGTATCTCTCCGCGACCGGCCGAAACGACTGGACGTCGACGATCCCTGTCGGCGCAAACTCCTTCTTCTATCCGTCGCTGTCGGGAAGCTTCATCTTCACCGACGCATTCCCGTCGCTCAAGAAGCACATGACCGGTAAGCTGCGGGCCGCAGTTGCTTCGGTTGGTCGCGACGCGCAGCCCTACTCGTATCGGACGACGCTCGAGGCCAAGCTGACCTCGTTCGGCGGATACGGCTATGGCTTCACAGGCCCGAACCCGAACCTCAAGCCCGAGTTCGCGCATTCCAGCGAATTCGGCACGGAGCTCGGCTTTCTCGACAATCGCCTCGGTATCGACGCGACGGTCTACCACAAACGCACGCAGAACCAGATCGTCCAGAACCTCCGCGAGAGCTACGGCACGGGCTTCATCCTGTTCAACCTGAATGGCGCGTCGACGGAGAACCGAGGCGTGGAGGTATCGGTTCGCGGGACGCCGATGCAGCGACGCGATTACTCGTGGGACTTCCTGGTCAACTTTGCGAAGGCAAAGGGCAAGACCGTCTCGCTGCCGAACGCGCTTCCCGAGTCGTACGTCTCGGACACGTGGTTGTACGGCAACGTTCGCAACGGCACCGAGCCTGGTCTGTCGACCATGTCGCTCACCGGGTTGTTCTATCTCCGGAACAAGAACGGACAGCTTGAGATCGATCCGACCACCGGCATTCCGGTTCGCTCGACCACCTTCATCGATCGCGGCTACGATCGTCAGCCGGACTTCACGATCGGCGTGTCGAACGACATCCGGATGAAGCGGGCGACGCTGAGCTTCCTCTTCGACGTCCGCAAGGGCGGCGACGTCTTCAACGCCACTGAGCACTATCTCACGGTCCACGGCCTCGCGACGAGCACCATCGACCGCTACACGCCGCGAATCATTCCGGGCGTGCTCCGCGACGGAAAGGAGAACAGCGCCAATCCGACGCCGAACAACATCGTGATCATCCCCGCGTACCAGACGTCCTACTACACCTCGATGAGCGAGGAGCTGTTCATCGAGAAGAACATCAACTGGCTCCGGCTCCGCGACGTGACGCTGTCGTATCTGCTTCCCGAGCGCATCGGCCACAACGCCAGCGCGTTCGTCACGGCGACGGACGTCTTCCTGTGGACGAACTACACCGGCCTCGATCCGATCGCGAACGGCAACGACGCGGCGGTCGGCGGCTCGGGCGGCGTCGGCATCGACTACGGCGATTTCCCGATTCCGCGCGGCATCAACTTCGGCTTCAAATTGAGCTTCTGAGGGCTTCCACGATGAATAGACGACAAATATCGACTACGCTCGTCGTGGGCTTCGTCGGCCTCGCGAGCGGGTGTCGGGATTATCTCAACGTCAACACGAACCCGAACGCTCCCGAGTCCGTGTCGGCGAATCTCTACCTGGCGCCGATGGAGCACTGGATGGTGACGGCGCCGCAGTTCGATGGCCGCTTCATCGGCCGATATACCCAGGAATGGTTCCTGGCGAACGGGCAGACGGCAATCAGCACGTGGGATCGAATGGGCTACGATCCCGCGAGCGACAACGGCGCCGAGCAATGGCGCGACGTGTACTGGTCGCTCGGCCAGAATCTCGTCGACATGATCAACAAGGCCGAAGCGGAGCAGCGTTGGGATCTCGCCGGCGCCGGCTACTTCATGAAGGCGTGGGGCTGGCTCGTGCTCACCGACATGCACGGCGAGATCATCGTGAAGGAAGCGATCGATCCGACGCGCTCCGCCTTCGACTATGACACGCAGGAGTACGCGTACTCGGAAGTTCTCCGCCTGCTCGGCGTCGCGATCAAGGATCTGCAGCGCACCGATGGCGCGGTCGATCAGGCCTACTTCGCCAAGACGGATCACCTGTACAACGGCGATCGGACGAAGTGGCTGAAGATGGCGTACGGGCTGCAGGGCATCGCGCTCAACCACTTCTCGAACAAGGGCACGTACAAGCCTGCCGATGTCATCGCCTCGATCAACAGCTCGTTCGCGAGCAACGCCGACGACGCGCTGTACCCGTATCCGGCGGTGGATCCGGGCGGTAACGACTACAACTTCTGGGGGCCGCGGCGCGGCAACATCAACAGTTATCGGCAGACGCAGTTCGTGGTGAACCTGATGAACGGAACGGATTTCGGCGCACTCGATCCGCGCATGAGCCGAATGCTTGCGCCGTCGCCGGACGGTCAGTTCCGCGGCGTCGACCCAACGGTGCCCGGATACGGCGCGCTGACGACGACGCAGCAGCCGAACAACTTCTTCGGGCTGCCAGGATCGGCCGGCGCCGCCGGCCAAAACAGCCGCTACATCTTCGACGATAGGTCGAAATTTCCCTTCATGACGTACTCGCAGCTGCAGTTCGTCAAAGCTGAAGCGGCGTATCGATCAGGCGACAAGGCGACGGCGCTGGCCGCGTACACGCAGGCCGTCTCATCGCACATCGACTTCGTGAATTCGCGCAACTCGGAGATCAACTCCGCCACGGCGTCCCCGATCGGCGCCGCCGAGAAGGCGGCATTCCTCGCGGATCCGCGCATCATTCCGAGCGCGGCGCAGCTCACGCTCACGCAGATCATGTCCCAGAAGTACATCGCGCAATGGGCCTGGGGACACAACGAGCTGTGGATGGACATGCGGCGATACCACTACACGGACGTCGATCCGGCGAGCAACACGCAGGTGTATCCGGGCTTCGCGCCCCCGACCTCGACGCTGCTCTATGTGGACAACGGCGGTAAGATCGCGCAGCGTATTCGGCCGCGGTACAACTCGGAATACGTATGGAACATCCCGGCCCTGAGCGCGATCGGCGGGCTTGCCCTCGATTACCACACGAAGCCCGTGTGGATCACTCAACCGTAAAATCGGGATCGGACATGAAACGATATCGATCTCTCGCGCTGGCGCTCTGCGCGGCGGCGATCGCCGCTTGCGACAAGAATGGCGTGCAGAACATCACCGCTCCCACCAGCGGCGCGGACATAAAGTTCTTCAACTTCGGTGTCGCCGCACCGGGGGTGACCTTCTACGCCAACGATCAGAAGCTCACGGCGATCAGCTCGAGCATTTGCCAGCCGCCGGCCGACACCACCACGACGTGTCGCACGGCGGGCAATGACTCGACCGCTGGTACACTCTCCGGCTCCGCGGGCTCCGGGGGACTCTATAATCAGATCGCGCCCGGGCAGTACACGCTGACCGGTAAAATCGCCGCGGTGCCCGCCAACCATCCGACGATCGCGAGTGTCACCGCGTCGCTCGCGGACGGGAAGCTCTACTCGTACTACATCAGCGGCATCTACGATCCCGTCGCAAAGACGGCCGACGCATTCGTGGTGGAGGATCCGATCCCGGCAACCATCGATCCGACGCAAGCGTACGTGCGTTTCGTGAACGCCGTCTCGAATTCGACGCCGATGACGCTCTACGCCAAGAGCACCACCAGCGGCAACGAGGCCCCGGTCGGCGCCGCGATCGCCTATAAGTCGGCTGGAACGTTCACGGCCATGCCGGGCGGCGTGTACGATTTGAACACTCGCAACACGGGCTCGGCGACCAACGTCATCACGCGCCTGGCCGTGTCGTTCATTGCGGGACGCGTCTACACCGTCACCTCGCGTGGCGACATGGTGTCGACGGTCACTGCCACCAAGCCCGCGTTGGACAATACGGCGAATCGATAGCCCCGCCCGACGCGCACACGGCAGCCGCGGCCTGGTGGACAGGTCGCGGCTGTCGGCATAGATAGGTGACGGATGCCAAAGCGCTCGCCGCCACACGCCTTGCCCGCCGAATGAAGATCGTCCATTTGCTCGCGCCCGCCCGCATCGGTGGTCTCGAGCGCGTCGTGCAAGGCCTCGCCATCGGGCAGTCGAAACGCAACGACGACGTCACGGTGCTCGCCGTCGGTGAGGAGCCGATGGCCGCCGACCATCCGTTCCGCGTTCCGCTCGATCTCGCCGGAGTGAAGATCAGCGAAGTCGTCGTGCCCCCGCGGCGCTATCGCCTCGAGCGACAGACAATATCGAATCTCCTTCGCGAGCTCGCGCCCGACGTCGTACACAGCCACGGCAGCCGCACCGACGTCGTGGATGCCGAGGCGATCCGCGGACTCGGCATTCCGACCGTTTCGACGCTCCACGGCTGGACGCGCGGTTCGCTCAAGAATCGCTTCTATGAATACGTGCACCGAAGGAGCCTACGCCGGTTCGACGCGGTGATCGCCGTCTCCGAGCCGATCGCCAGTCAGCTCACGTCGGACGGGGTCCCCGGCGACCGCGTGTACATGATTCGCAACGGGTTTTCGGCCGTCGCCGAACCGGCGCCACGCGACGACGCGCGCCGGCTGCTCGATCTGCCGCCGGATGCCCGCGTCGTCGGGTGGGTCGGCCGCCTCTCGCGCGAGAAGGGCATCGACGTCCTCGTTGAGGCGATGGGTCTCATTCGAGACGACGACATCGTCGCGTGTGTTCTGGGCGACGGCGCCGAGCGCGAGCGCGAGCAGCAGCACGCCGATCGCGTCGGTGCGCGAATCCTATGGAAGGGGATGGTTCCGATGGCGAGCCGCCTGGTCAAAGCATTCGACGTCTTCGTGCAGAGCTCGCGCACCGAAGGCACGCCGATCGCTCTCCTGGAGGCGATCGCCGCGGAGGCACCGGTCGTCGCGACCCGCGTCGGGGGCGTGCCCGACGTGGTGTCGGGCAGCGAGGCGATCCTCGTTCCGTCGGAGAATCCGGCCGCCCTTGCCGACGCGATTCGCAGAGTGTTCGCGAAGCCCGACGCCGCGGCCGAGCGCGTGCGGCGCGCGAAGCTGCGCCTGTCGAGCGAATTCAATGCCGAGACATGGCTCGACCGCCACCAGGAGATCTACGCGCGCGCCGCGGCCCAGCGCCGTCGCGCCGCCTCAGCTCCGTGACGAACGTCCAGCCGCCGGCGCGGTTGGATCGGCGCGCGGTGAGAGAACGTTTGCTGAACGACCCCGCAGTGGCGCACGCCGTGCGCGAGCACGCTGCCGCGGCGAACGTTTCCGAGACGGCGGCGTGGTCGATCGTCTCGGGCTATGTCGACGAGATCGTTCCGTTCTTCGGTGGCGCCGGGTTTCACCGCCTGGGATACCACGCGGCCGGACGCCTGCTCGGCCTCTTCTACAAGGTCACGCTCGAGCACGAGACCGGCGAGCCGCTCGCCCGCGACGCCGTCGCGGTCTACCTGATCAATCACCGGTCGAACGCCGACTACGTGCTCGTCAGCTACGCGCTTGCCGGGCGCGTGGCGCTCTCGTATGCGGTCGGCGAATGGGCTCGCGCATTTCCGCTCGAGCACATCTTCAAGGCATTCGGCTCGTACTTCGTGCGGCGGCGATACCGCGAACCGCTCTACCACGCGGTCCTCGAGCGCTACGTGCAGCTCGCCGCGCGTGACGGCGTGACGCAAGGGATCTTTCTCGAGGGCGGCCTGACGCGCGACGGGACGCTCAAGCCGCCCAAGATCGGACTCCTCGACTATGTCCTCGGCCTCGCGCGCGATCCGTCGTTCCGTTCGCGAATCAACGTCGTGCCCGTCGCCGTCAACTACGATCGTGTGCTCGAGGATCGCTCGCTGCTGCGTGAGTTGGCGTCGTCGGAAGGGCGAGAGCGCCCGGGCCGAATCGCGCAGATGGGCGAGGTGTCGCGCTACGTGACGTGGAACGTGACGCGTCTCGCGCTTCGCCGATGGCAGCGCTACGGGCGGGCCGCGGTCACCATCGGCCGTCCGATGCCGCTCGAGCCGTGGTTCGCGGCCAATCCGGATCTCTTCGACTTGCCGAAGGTCGAACGCCGCGCTCGCGTCCAGTCCCTCTGCGACACCGTCATGTCGCGCATCGGCGAGTTGATTCCGGTGACGCCGGTGCCGCTTGCCTGCGCGGCCATCCAGAGTCTCGATCGCGACTTTCTGCCGAGGGCCGCGCTCCTCGACCGAATGGCCGACCTGCGCGACGTGCTGCTCGAGCTGAACGCGCGGGTCATCCGCCACGACCGCGACATCGCGGAAACGTTCGACCGCGCGTGGCGAATGCTGAAAATGCGCCGCGTCCTCGCCGAGACGAACGACGGCTTCGCGGTGCTGCCGCGGGGCCGGGAGCTGATCAGCTACTACGCGAACAGCATCGCCCACCTGCTGGGTCCGTTCACGGCCGCGGTGCGGGCGCGCGACGCGCTGCCCCTGGTTCATTCCCTCAACACTTGATTGAATCGCACCGGCGGCGTACACTGAGGCATGCCGACTCCCGTATGGCGGCGGTATCTCCGGTTCTGGCGCCCAGACGTCCGCGCCGACATCGACGACGAATTGCGCTTTCATCTCAGCGAGCGCGTCGAGGAATTGACCCTGGCCGGTGCGTCGCCGGATGACGCCAGGCGGCAAGCGATCGCCGAATTGGGTGATTTGAAATCGGTCGCCGCCGCGCTGCGCGAGATCGACGAGCGCGTTCAACGGTCGCGAGGCTCTACGGAGTGGCTCGACCGCATCGTCCGCGACGTGCGTTACGCGCTGCGCGGGTTTCGCCGTACGCCGGTGGTGACCGCGACGATCGTGATCACCCTCGCGCTTGGCGTCGGGGCGAACGTCGCCGTCTTGTCGCTCGCCGACCGATTGTTCGTTCGTCCGCCGGACGGAATCACTCGGGCCGCCGAGCTCCGCCGCATCTACACACGATCGACCTGGACGGCGGGCGGCGTCCCCGCGATCAAGTCGGAGATCGGCTATCCACAGTTCGGCGTCGTCGCGGCGTCGATGAGCGCGAACGCGCGGGTCACGGCGTACACACCGCCGGACTCGGTGGTCGTCGGTCGAGGGGACGATCGCTCGGTCGTCTTGGGCTCCTACGTCGACGCATCGTTCTTCCCGGTACTCGGTGTCGCGATCGAGCGCGGGCGATCATTCGCGCCGAACGAAGTCAGATTCGGCAGCCGGACGCTCGTAGCCGTGATCAGCGACGGTTACTGGAGGAATCACTTCGGCGGCGACAACGACATCGTCGGGCGCGAAGCGTGGTTCGATCGACAGCGCTACACGATCATCGGCGTCGCCGGCGGCGGGTTTCGCGGAGCGGATTTGAACGCGACGGACGTTTGGCTTCCGATCTCCAACGTCCCTGACGATTTCCCACAGAATCCGTGGTACGTGAGTTGGCGTCGTTCGCCAGCTGTGCGCGTCGTTGCTCGACTGTCGTCCGGCACACCGGATGCGGCGCTCGCCGCGGCCGCCACCGCTGCGTTCCGCCACGGCGAGTTGGAGAACGCGCCGGAACATCCGGACACGGCCACTGTGCTCATCGGGCCGATTCTCGAGTCACTCGGTCCGAGCATTCGGCCCAAGACCGAAGTCGCGATCGTTTCCCGATTGCTCGGCGTCGCACTCGTGCTGTTGCTCGTCGCGTGCGCGAACGTCGCGAATCTGTTGCTCGCTCGAGCCGTGTCGCGTCGGCGCGAGGTGGCTGTGCGACTTGCTCTCGGCGTGTCGCGCGCGCGATTGATCATGCAACTGCTCGTCGAGAGCGTGACGCTGTCGCTCATGGCTGGGGTGATCGCCGCGACCGTCGGCTTGTGGAGCGGATCGGCGCTGACGCGTCTCATCCTTCCCGATCGACAGCTTGCCGGCGGCGCGCTCGATTGGCGAACCGCGAGCGCCACCTTCGTCGTCTCGATACTCACCGGAGTCGTCGCCGGGATTGCCCCGGCGCTGCACGCGCGGAGGTCGGATCTCGCGCGTGCGCTCAAGGCGGGCGCGCGCGACCGGGCGGTGGCCGCCTCGCGACTTCGCCCCGCGTTCGTCGTCGCGCAGACGGCGCTGTCGCTCGTGCTGATCGTCGGCGCCGGGCTGTTCGCGAAGAGCCTGCGAGACGTGAAGGGAATCGACGTCGGCTACGACGTCGACCGCCTCGCCTTCGGGACCGTGTTCTTCGTCAACGACATGACGAACTCCATCGACTACTTCAACGAGAGCCATCGCGCAGAGAAAGCCGCCGGTTTGCAAACCGCCCTCGACCAGATGGCGCGCGCACCAGGAGTGGAGAGCGTGGCGCTGACGACGCACCCGCCCCTCGGCGGATACGCCGGGCTCAGGCTGTTCACGGACTCGGGCGCGGTTCCACTCGTCAACGACCGCGAGGGAACCGCGATCGCGGCCACATCGTCTTTTTACGCGACGAGTGGTCTCGAGTTGAGACGCGGCCGATGGTTCGGCGACGCCGACGACGCCGGTTCGGAACCAGTTGTCGTGGTGAGTGAGACGGCGGCGAGAGCCTACTGGCCCGGACGAGAGGCGCTCGGGCAATGCCTGCGCTTCATCAAGCCGACGAATCCGTGCACGCGGGTCATCGGCGTCACGAAGGACTCGCATCTCAACAGGCTCATCGAAGGCGCCGCCGCCGAAGCGTTCTTGCTCGTGTCGCAGCAAACGGGCTTCTTCGGACGGCCGGCGTACCTGTTGGTCCGCGCGGCTCCCGGCCAGGTCGCGCAAGTGACGATGAAGCTGCGATCGGTACTCCGAACGGTTTTTCCGACGGCGGAGCCGCCGTACGTGCGGACTGTCTCGTCGCTGGTCGAGCCGGAGTTGCGGCCGTGGCGCCTCGGTGCGGCGCTGTTCGCCGTCTTCGGCGGCCTGGCATTGCTGGTCGCGGCGATCGGCGTGTACAGCGCGATGGCCTATTCCGTCAACGAGCGCATCGGCGAGCTCGGGATCCGGGCCGCGCTCGGCGCGTCGGGAGCGAACATCCTCCGATTGATCGTCGGCGACGCGGCGCGGATGGTCGGAGCTGGAATCGTTTGTGGTTTGGCGATGTCGCTCGCGGCAGGCCGACTTGTGTCGACGCTGCTCTACGCGACTTCGCCCCGCGACCCGCTCGTGCTCGGCGTTGGGGCCGGCGTGTTGGCGCTCCTCGCGATTGGCTCGAGCGCTGTCCCCGCCTGGCGCGCGGCTCGCGCCGACCCGATGTCGGCGCTGAGGGCGGACTGAGCGGAGTGGGAGGGCGGGCGTATCCGTCGTCCGGATAACGGATTACGACTGGACAGCCGGACCAGCCTAGTCTACGTTTACCAGTCTCCCCCGGCTAATCCTGGCCGGCGGGAAGCGCAGCCACGGGGTTATCCCGTCTCGAATTAAGGATTTCATGCCGACGATCAATCAGCTAGTTCGCCGTAGCCGAGGCGACGTCTCGAAGAAAGAGAAGTCGCCCGCGCTCAAGTCCAATCCGTTCCGTCGTGGCGTGTGCACGCGCGTGTACACGACGACGCCCAAGAAGCCGAACTCCGCGCTCCGCAAAGTCGCCAAGGTTCGCCTGACGAACGGCTTCGAAGTCATCGCCTACATCCCCGGCGAAGGCCACAACCTGCAAGAGCATTCGATCGTGCTCGTGCGCGGCGGCCGCGTGAAGGATCTGCCGGGCGTGCGCTATCACATCGTGCGCGGTTCGCTCGACGCGTCCGGCGTGAACGGCCGCAACCAGAGCCGCTCGAAGTACGGCACCAAGAAGCCCAAGGGCGGAGGTAAGAAGTGAGCCGTCGCAAAGGATCAGTGAAGCGTCCGGTGCTCGCCGACGCTCGCTACGACAGCCAGACCGTTTCGAAGTTCATCAACGCGATGATGCTGCAGGGCAAAAAGTCGACGGCCGAACGCATCTTCTACGGCGCGATGGACCTCGTTGAAGCGCGCACGAGCCAGCCCGGCGTGAACATTTTCAAGCAGGCGCTGTCGAACATCAAGCCGGTCGTCGAAGTGAAGAGCCGCCGCGTCGGCGGCGCGACGTACCAAGTGCCGGTGGAAGTGCGCCCCGAGCGACGCACCGCGCTCGCCATGCGGTGGCTCATCTCGTTCTCGCGCGACCGCAACGAGAAGTCGATGCCCGAAAAGCTCGCCGCCGAGATCATCGCCGCCTCGAAGGGCGAAGGCAACGCGATCAAGAAGAAGGAAGACACGCATCGCATGGCCGATGCGAACAAGGCCTTCGCGCACTATCGCTGGTAGACTCGCGGGACCGCCGGGCGGCGTTCCTTGGGTGTTCGCCGCGAAGCCGAAAGGCTCGTGACCCCGCGCCGTCGGGCGCGAAAAAAGCCCTCCGCCGATGTTCCGGCGGAGGGCTTCGTGCTTCCGGATTCTATTCAGCGATCTGCGTGGTGCGGTCACTGATAGGACTTGGTGCCGGACTTCGTCGAGTGACCCGACTTGTGGTGACTCGCGTTACTCGAGCTCACGGGGTGCTTCGACGAGCGCGCGCCGTTCTTCGAGGACTTCGACGGCTTGCGCATCAGCGACTTGCTGACGCTGCCGGGCTCCGTCTTCGTCTTTCCTTTGGCGGCCTTCATCTGGTTGTGCTGCTGCTTGTGCGCGCCCTGCTTCGTGGCCTTCTTGTGATGGCCATTGCCCGGCTGCTGCATGTGCTGCTCGGTGTTGGGCGGCTTCTTCACTTCCTGGGCGTGCATCGAGCCGGCGGTTCCCATCAGGCCAGCGAGCGCGCCCGCTATGAGCAGGTTGTGAATACGCATAGATACTCCAGCGTCTCATCCGATACTTCTACTTCGCGTCGCGGCTTTGTCCGCGCCGCGAGCCTTGCACATGCTCAAAGTGCAAGACGCGGGCACACCATCCGGCGCGCACCGACCCGACCGTGGGAACCATATGCCCACGCGTCGATTGCGCGGGCGATCGCGAACACCGCCCGGCTACCTGAGCGCACAAAGAAACCAATCGCGCGCGTCGCCGAACCCTGATCGAGTCACGACGGTCTCGGCGACCAGCGGCGACTACTGCAAATGTTCCGCGGCGAAGCGGCGCCCGGCGTACATCCCGATCCCCGTGCCGACCATGCTCAGCATGAAGGCCGCGAAGACTCCCGCGTATGCGCCGAGCCACCAGCCGATCGAGCCGCCGAGCGTCGCGCCGGCGAAGATCATGAGCTTTGTCATGTCTGTTAGATGATTCGACCGCCGAGCGCGTCACTCGGCTGAGGCGGGCACGGATGGGAACTTCGCGTTCGACGGGTTCACCGACAGGGCGCCGCGGACAGCAAAAACCCTCCGCGCCGCGCACGGAGGGTTTCGCGTCCCTGCGTTTCGTTCCGGCTACAACGGTTTCTTTACAGCGGCCTTGGTCGAGTCGCCGGTTTTCTGCAGCGTGTGGTGCGCGCTCGCCTTGGTCGACTTCAGGCCGTGCTTCGCCGAACGCGCGACCGATTTACCGGTCCGGCTCACCGACTGCGCGGCGTTCCCGACCGTGCCGCCCACTTTGTGAATTCCCGTCACTTCGCCGGTCGCGGTCTTCGTCTTGTTGCCGGCCGTTCTCAGGGCCTGGTGGGTCGCGCTGCCGGCTTTCTTCACGTCCCTCTTGACCGCGTTGCCGGTCTTCTTGAGCGTGTGGTGCACCGCGGCGCCCGCTTTCTTGACCGAGCTCGTGGTGTCCTGGGCTCGCGCCGAGCTCGCCGTGAAGGCAAGGCCCGCGATCGCGCCCGCTATGAGTAATGTATGAATTCGCATGGAAGCATCTCCGGTCGTTGGGTCCGTTCCGTGGTGGCCGCGTCGCGAGCGACCTTCAGTGCCACGAGGACTCGTTGGAGTCCTGTCGATGGGACCAAAGTGCAAGAGGCGCGCACGAGAACGCCGGCCCCAGCCGGCGAATGCCGCAAAGATTTTGACGAGCTCGACCAGGCGGCCGGTCGGTAAACCGCTATGCCATTGTCGAACGCCGCACCAAGCTCAGCGCGTTCCCCGACCGCCGAGGAAATCAGTCGAAAGCGGCTTCTCGGTTACGGCCTGGCCGACGCGCGTCACGCGGTAGGCCTTCGCGTTCGGCCGTGAGCTGACGATGCGGCGCAGCTTCCGTCCGACGAAATGCAGCGCCGCACCGTCGTCGGCGGCGTAGCCGGCCGGCAGCGCGCCACGACGGACGAGGGCGTGGTACGCCGGACGTCGCTCCGCCTCTCCGTCGTAGTGGGGACAGTGGCTGCCGCGGATCCAGCCGAGCGCATGCACCGGCGCCAGCCGCGGACCGAACGAATCGCTCACGCCCGATTCGAACCAGCAGAGTGAGCCGGCGCTGACGCCGGCGAATACCTTTCCGCGCCGCCATTCGCGGGCGAGCTGCCGATGGAGTCCCCATTCGCGCCAAATGAGGAGGAGATTCCGGGTGCTCCCGCCTCCCACGTAGAAGACGTCCTGCCGGGGGACGATCCGGGCGATGTCGGGCGGCGGAGTCACGAACATGGGCAGGTGCGTCGGCTCGCACGCCTGTTGGCTGAAGGCGACGTAGAACTTTTCGACGTACGAGGCCGCGTCGCCGCTGGCCGAGCCGAGGAAGCAGATCCGCGGCTTGGAGCGCCGCGCCTGCGCGAGCACGTAGTCGTCGAGCAGCGTGTTGCCGGGTTCCATGGAGAACCCGCCGCCGCCCATGGCGATCACGTGGCCTTTCGGAGAGGGTGGCATCTAGCACGATAGGCAGGGAGGCCAGGGGGCCGGTAGGCCGGTACTTCACGCGGCGCCTGTCCCGGCGACAAGTCCGCGGTCGCGCGCCGGCCCACCGGCAGTGTCCACCCGTTGACACAAGGCAAAACCCCGATAACTTCAAAGGGCTCCGGGTTTTGGCGCTCTAATGGGCCAACCGCGAGCGACGTCTTCGGCGAACTGCGCGCCGACTTATGGGCCTGCATGACGCAGGGGTCTGCTCCGGCTGACGCGCTCGAGTGAGTGCAACGGCTCCCGAAAAGAAACGCAGGACAATCTGACGTTCATCCCGAGTTGCGAGCGGCGTGATCACACGCGCCGGCGCGACGGACGGTTCGGGACGGGCGCGCCTTGGGTCCCCACTCGCGCGGCAGCGGCGAGCGCACCCGGCGACTGCGGATGGATACCGCCCTCTCGAGGGGTCCGGTCCACCCGCGTTTTTGCTGGCGGCAACCGCACGACGAGATACAGCACGACCACTGAATTCGACTTCGCTGAACTGACTTCATATGGCCCGCGAAACACCGCTCGACCACTATCGCAATATCGGCATCATGGCCCACATCGATGCCGGTAAGACGACCACGACCGAGCGCATCCTCTACTATACCGGCAAGGCGCACAAGATCGGCGAGGTGCACGAAGGCACCGCGACGATGGATTGGATGGAACAGGAGCAGGAGCGCGGCATCACGATCACGTCCGCCGCGACCACCGCGTTCTGGACGCGCAACGGCATCGAGTACCGCATCAACATCATCGACACGCCGGGACACGTCGACTTCACCGTCGAAGTCGAGCGCTCGCTTCGCGTGCTCGATGGCGCCGTCACGCTCCTCGATTCCGTCGCCGGCGTCGAGCCGCAGACGGAGACCGTGTGGCGCCAGGCCGACCGCTACGGCGTGCCGCGCATCATCTTCGCCAACAAGATGGACAGGGTCGGCGCGGACTTTGATCGGTGTATGACCATGATTCGGGATCGCCTGTCGAAGGACGCGTATCCCCTTCAGCTGCCGGTCGGTTCGGGTGAACTGTTCACGGGCCACATCGATCTCATCGAACGCAAGCAGTACATCTTCGACGAGGAGTCGCTCGGCAAGAAGTTCACCGTCGTCGACATTCCCGCCGAGTATCGCGAGGCCGCCGAGCTGGCGCGCCACGACCTGATCGACCACGCGGTCGCCAACGACGACAGCGTGATGGAGAAGTACCTGAACGGCGAAGAGCTGACCTGCGACGAAATTCGCAGCGCGATCCGCAAGGCGACGGTGACGGGCAAGATGATCCCCGTGCTCTGCGGCGCCTCGTTCAAGAACAAGGGCGTCCAGGCGCTGCTCGACGCGGTGATCGACTACCTCCCCGCGCCGGTCGACGTCAAGGCGATCGAGGGACATCTCCCGCATCACGACGAGCACCACGCGGAGCGTCCGGTTTCCGACGAGGCTCCGTTCGCGGCGCTCGCGTTCAAAATCGCGACCGATCCGTTCGTCGGAAAACTGACGTTCTTCCGCGTGTACTCGGGCGTGCTCGAGTCGGGCTCGTACGTCTACAACTCGACGAAGGACAAGCGCGAGCGCGTCGGGCGTCTGTTGCAGATGCACGCCAACAAGCGCGAGGAGATCGAGGAAGTGCGCGCCGGCGACATCGCCGCCGCGATCGGCCTCCGCGACACGCGCACGGGCGACACGATGTGCGACGATGATCATCCGATCATCCTCGAGGCGATGAAGTTCCCGAACCCCGTCATCGACGTCGCCATCGAGCCGAAGACGAAGGCGGATCAGGACAAGCTGTCGATCGCGCTGGCGAAGTTGTCGGAGGAAGACCCGACGTTCCGCGTCCACACGGACGAGGAGACCGCGCAGACGATCATCTCCGGGATGGGCGAGCTGCACCTCGAGATCATCGTCGATCGCATGCAGCGCGAGTTCAAGGTCGACGCGAACATCGGGCGGCCGCAGGTCGCGTTCCGCGAGACGATCCGCAAGCGCGTCGAGAAGGTCGAAGGGAAGTTCATCCGGCAGTCGGGCGGCAAGGGCCAGTACGGCCACGTGGTCATCAACATGGAGCCGTCGGAGCCGGGCGCGGGCTTTCTGTTCGAGGACAAGATCGTGGGCGGCGTGATTCCTCGCGAATACATCGCCCCGGTCGAGCAGGGCATCAAGGAAGCGCTCGAGAACGGAGTGCTTGCGGGCTATCCGATGGTCGACGTGAAGGTCGAGCTCGTGTACGGCTCGTACCACGACGTCGACTCGAGCGAAATGGCGTTCAAGATCGCCGGCTCGATGGCGTACAAAGAGGCCGCGAAGCGCGCTCATCCGGTGCTCCTCGAGCCGCTGATGAACGTCGAGGTGGTGACGCCGGATGCCTTCATGGGCGACGTGCTGGGCGACCTCTCGTCGCGCCGGGGCAAGATCGGCGGCATGACGCAGCGGGGTGAAGCGCAGGTGATCGCCGCGACGGTGCCCCTCGAGGAGATGTTCGGGTACTCCACACGGCTGCGCTCGATGTCGCAGGGACGCGCGGTGTACTCGATGGAATTCGCGCACTATGATGAAGTGCCGAAGAGCAAGGCCGAAGAGATCGTGGCGAAGGTGAAGGCGTAAGAGGTCGCCGGTCACAGGTCACCGGTCACCGTACACCGCGGAGACCGGATACCGGCGACCGGAGACCAGATACCTCAATCCAATAGGGATCAGTTCAATGGCAAAGGCAAAGTTCGAGCGGACAAAGCCGCACGTGAACGTCGGCACCATCGGCCACGTTGACCACGGCAAGACGACCCTGACGGCGGCGCTCACGAAGGTGTCGGCGGACAAGGGCTACGGCACGAAGTACGTCGCGTACGACGAAGTGGCGAAGGCGTCGGAATCGCAGGGCCGTCGCGACGCGACGAAGATTCTGACCATCGCGACGTCGCACGTGGAGTATGAGACGCCGAACCGTCACTACGCCCACGTCGACTGCCCGGGCCACGCCGACTACGTGAAGAACATGATCACGGGTGCGGCGCAGATGGACGGCGCGATCCTCGTGGTGAGCGCGGTCGACGGCCCGATGCCGCAGACGCGCGAGCACATCCTGCTCGCCCGCCAGGTCAACGTGCCGCAGATCGTCGTCTTCCTCAACAAGTGCGACCTCGTCGACGACGCCGAGCTGCTCGACCTCGTCGAGCTCGAGGTGCGCGAGCTGTTGAGCAAGTACGACTACGCCGGCGACGAAGCCCCGGTCATCCGCGGCTCGGCGAGCGGCGCGATCAGCGGCGACGCCAATTGGGTCGGCAAGATCGAGGAGCTCTACAACGCCCTCGACACGTACATCCCGCAGCCGGTGCGCGAAGTCGACAAGCCGTTCCTGCTCCCGGTCGAGGACGTGTTCTCGATCACGGGCCGCGGCACGGTGGCGACGGGCCGCATCGACCGCGGCAAGATCAAGGTCGGCGAGGAAGTCGCGCTCGTCGGCTTCGGCTCGACGAAGAAGTCGGTCGTCACGGGCGTCGAGATGTTCCGCAAGCTGCTCGACGACGGCCAGGCGGGCGACAACGTCGGTCTGCTTCTGCGCGGCGTCGACAAGAAGGAAATCGAGCGCGGCATGGTGCTCGCCAAGCCCGGCTCGATCACGCCGCACACGAAGTTCGAGGCCGAGGTCTACGTGCTGACCAAGGACGAGGGCGGCCGCCACACGCCGTTCTTCAAGGGCTACCGCCCGCAGTTCTACTTCCGCACGACGGACGTGACGGGTTCGATCGAGTTGCCTGGCGGCACGGAGATGGTCATGCCGGGCGACAACATCCAGATGATGATCGAGCTGATCACGCCGATCGCCATGGAAGAGCAGGTCCGGTTCGCGATCCGTGAAGGCGGACGCACGGTCGGCGCCGGTGTTGTCACGAAGATCTTGGCGTAAGGCGGTCACGGGTCACCGGTCTCCGGGAACTGACAGCCGTCAGACCCGGTGACCGGAAACCGGTGACCTGAGACCGAGAAAGTTTCTCAACAGAGATCCCAATTATGGCTGGCCGTATCCGAATTCGTCTAAAAGCCTTCGACCACGCCGTCATCGATCAGGCGTCGGCGGACATCGTGCGGACGGCGGAGAAGACGGGCGCGCAGGTGTCGGGCCCGATTCCGCTTCCGACCAAGACGCAGCGGTGGACGGTCCTCCGTTCGCCGCACGTCGACAAGAAGTCGCGCGAACAGTTCGAGCTCAAGACGCACAAGCGCGTGATCGACATCCTCGATTCGCGCGCCCAGACGGTGGACGCGTTGACGAAGCTGGATCTGCCGGCCGGCGTCGATGTCGAAATCAAGGTGGAGTAGAGAGCGCACTAATCGAGGACTGGTTGACTGAATGGCACTCTAGGTCACTGGTCACAGGTCTCCGGTCTCCGGGAACACCCCGGTGACCTGTGACCGGAGACCGGAGACCTCAGCAGCCAGCCCCATAGTCCAACTGCCATTAGGCTACGCGGCCGGCAGTGACTCCGAGGAATTCCATTTCTATGATTGGCATCGTAGGCAAAAAGCTGGGCATGACCCAGATCTTCAACGAGGCGGGGCAGCAGATCCCGGTGACGGTGATCGAGGCGCCGCCGAATCCGGTCGTCGCGGTCACGGACCCGGCGAAGGCCGGGTACTCGTCCGTGCAGCTCGGCCTGGGCGCGTCGCGCCTGCGTCGCGCGTCGAAGCGAGGCGAGGGCGCGCCGAAGGGACATCGGGCGACGCTCGCTGCCGTCGGCCACGCCAAGAAGGCGGGGCTCGAGGCGCCGCCGCGCGTGCTGCGCTCCGTGCGGCTCGATGAGCCGGGGAACGCCAAGGCGGAAATCCCATCGTACACCGTCGGCGACACGATCAAGGTCGACGTGTTCGCGGTCGGCGACACGGTGAAGGTCACCGGAACGTCGAGGGGACACGGCTTCCAGGGCATCGTGAAGCGCCACGGCGCCGGCGGTGGTCCGAACACGCACGGCAACACGAAGCACCGCCGTCCCGGATCGGTCGGACCCGGCACGGATCCGTCGCGCGTCATCAAGGGCAAACGGATGCCGGGCCACTACGGCGACGAGCGCCACACTCAGACGCACCTTCGCGTCGAGAAGATCGATGCCGAGCGCAACCTGATCTACGTCCGCGGGTCCGTCGCCGGAAAGCCCGGCGGTGTCGTGGTCGTGCGCAAGCTGAGCTAGGCTCTAGAGAACTCTCATGGCTGATACCACGACCGAAACCTCATTCCGGGCCAACGCCTACAGCGCCCGCGGCACGGCGCGCGATTCGATCGCGCTCCCCGGCGAGCTGTTCGACGGCACCGTGAACATGCCGGTGATGCACCAGGCGGTGAAGGCGTTTCTCGCCAACCAGCGCCAGGGCAACGCGGCGACGAAGATCCGCAAGTACGTCGTCGGCGGAAACCAGAAGCCCTGGAAGCAGAAGGGCACAGGCCGCGCGCGCCAAGGCTCGACCCGCGCCCCGCACTGGGTCGGCGGCGGCACGGTCTTCGGGCCGATTCCGCGCAGCTACGCGCAGTACGTGCCGCGCCAAGTGCGCGCGCTCGCCCGCAAGAGCGCCCTCAACGCCCGCGCGCGCGAGAACGCCATCTTCATCATCGACCGCTTCGAGTACGATTCGCCGAAGACGTCGCGCCTCAAGGCGCTCATCGACAAGCTCGGCGTCGGTGAGCAGAAGGCGCTGATCCTGACGAATGGCTCGAAGCCGAACGTGTTCCTCAGCGGACGCAATCTGCCGATGGTGCACGTGATGCCCTACGCCGACGTCTCGACGTACCACCTGCTCTGGTCCGACGTGGTGTTGATCGAGTCGGACGCGATCGGCCATCCGCTCACCCCGCTCGCCGAGCGTGACGCCGCGGACGCCAAGCACTCGGCGCCGTCGCGGGCGACGAAGTCGAAATCCCCGGCGAAGAAGACGGCGAAAGCCGCGCCGAGGGCGAAGGCCGCCGCGAAGAAGTCTCCCGCCAAGGGAGGGGCCGCGAAGAAGTCGGCGGCCGCGCGCTCGAAGCCGCGCACCTCAAAGAAGAAGGGGAAGTAACCGATGCCCACCGTCCATCGCACCATCGTGCGGCCGCTGATCACCGAGAAGACGTCGGCGGCCTATCAGAATCGCGGCGAATATGCGTTCGAGGTGCACCGCGAAGCCACCAAGACGCAAATCCGCGCGGCCATCGAAGAGCTGTTCGGCGTGAAGGTCACGAACATCTGGACGATGAACGTGCGCGGCAAAGAGAAGCGCGTAGGCGCGACCCGCAACGTGGGCCGACGCCCGAACTGGAAGAAGGCGATCGTGACGCTCCGCGAGGGCGACAAGATCGAGCCCTTCTTCGAAGCCTGAGCAGCGAGCACACGAACCAATGCCAATTCGTCAATTCAAGCCGGTCACGAAAGGCACGCGATTCCGCTCGGTGTCGGATTTCTCCGAGCTGAGCTCCGTCGAGCCGGAAAAGTCGCTGCTCGAGCCGCTCAAGAAGAGCGGTGGGCGCGACAACCACGGCCACATCGCGATGCGTCGCCGCGGCGGCGGGCACAAGCGCCAGTACCGCATCATCGATTTCAAGCGCAACAAGCACGGCATGCCGGGGACGATCTCGACGATCGAGTACGATCCGAACCGGTCGGCGCGCATCGCGCTCGTCACGTACAGCGACGGCGAGAAACGCTACATCCTGCACCCGAAAGGGCTGGCCGTCGGCGACACGATCATGTCGGGGCCGGGCGCGGACATCCGCACCGGCAATACGCTGCCGCTCTCCGAGATGCCGCTCGGCACCGCGGTGCACAACATCGAGCTGAAGATCGGCAAGGGCGGACAGCTCTGCCGGTCGGCGGGGATGTCGGCGCAGGTGGTCGCGAAGGAAGGCGAGTACGTCACGCTGCGCATGCCGTCGACGGAAATGCGGCTCGTGCACGCGCGCTGCCTGGCGACGATCGGCGTCGTCGGCAACGAAGAGCACGAGCTCGTGTCGTGGGGCAAGGCGGGCAAGACGCGGTGGAAGGGACGCCGTCCGAAAGTCCGCGGCGAAGTCATGAACCCGGTGGATCACCCGCACGGCGGCCGCACACGCGGCGGCCGCAACGTCGTGAGCCCCTGGGGCAAGAAGGAAGGCGTCAAGACGCGCAACAAGAAGAAATCGTCGCAGCGCCTCATCGTCCGCGGCCGCAAGCGCGGCAAAGCGACTCAATAAGGTATCGATCCTATGGGACGTAGCGTAAAGAAGGGTCCATTCGTTCAAGAGGCGCTGACCAAAAAGGTCGACGCGCTCAATTCCAGGAACGAGAAGCGCGTGATCAAGACCTGGTCGCGGGCGAGCACCGTGCTGCCGGAGTTCGTCGGCCACACGTTCGCCGTGCACAACGGGAACAAGTTCATCCCGGTGTACGTGACCGAGAACATGGTCGGCCACAAGCTCGG
>DASYSS010000090.1 GCA_036003045.1 Gemmatimonadaceae bacterium | reverse complement strand
CGAACCAAACGTGCCCATGCCGCGTGGACCACGACGGCTGTTTCCCAACTTGCGATTCGGCGCACGACGAGCTCGCATCCAGATCCAACGAAGGCTGTGCGCGTTCGGGTGACAGGCTTCCTGATGCTCGATCCGGCTCATCCGACTCACATCCGAGGGCACTGCACAGAGAAGTGCGACACCAAGACCTTCTATCGCGCAACGCTCTGGGAGGTCCATCCCGTGACTCGCATCCAAGTTCTCAAAAACGGCACGTGGGTCGAGCTGCCGGAACAGCCATGAAAAGCCCGATCGGTATGCTGATGGGGGTCTTGTTCCTATCTGGGTCTGGCTGTGGAGGCAGCACCGAGGAGCCAAATCCCGGGCCGGGCCTGCACGTCATCGGCACTCGTGAGATCACCGACACGGTCCTCACGATCCTGAAGGATCCGATGACGGTGGAGTTGCGGAACGCTGCCGGCCAACCCCAAGCCGGTGTGAGCATCGTGTTCGAGGGGCACGGCGCCAACGGGCTCGATACGATCGCATACCTCAAGAACCCCGGCGTAAGCACGACACCATCCAACTATCGGTCATTCAACGCAACCGCCACGGTCGTGACGGACGCAAACGGCCGAGCAGCGGTGTCCGTGGCGCTCGGATCGAAGGCCGGGAACGCTTCAGTCGTTGCAAGAGCGCTGACCGACGGGAGCATTGATTCGCTCACGCTCGTGGTCCGGCCCGGCCGGGCGACCGGTTTGGTGCTGCTGCCGAGTGACACGAGCCTCTTGCTCGGCCGGAGCTTTACGTTTCAAGCGCGTCAGACGGACAAGTGGAACAATGCCATCGACACTCCACTGACCGGGCTCTCCCTGAGCCTGGATTCCGGCTCGTCGATCACACCCGGCACCAGCGGTACAGTTTCCAGCACAGCGCTCGGTCGCGCCCTCATCACGCTTCGAGCCCTGGGCACAGTCGCGCAGGCTCGCATCAGTGTCGTCCCCGTTGGAACGCTCGCCATGTACGCAAGCGGCGGCGGAAGTTCCGGCGTCTACGTCGCGCAAACGGACGGAAGCGACGGCCATTGGTTGTACAAGGCGCCGGCACCCGGCCCGTTTTCCGGGCCTCGAGGGATCTGGCCAACGTGGTCGCCGGACGGAAGCTCAGTCGCGTTCACGCATGACAGGATCCTGGCCGTGGTACCCGCGAGCAACGGCGCATTTCGTGACCTGCCGACTCCGGCCCTGGCGATAGCCGAGGATGTTGCGCCGCGGTTCAGTGCCGACGGCCGTTGGATCTATTTCTCGAGCGGCGGTGTCAGCGCACCTCGCCTCTCGTGGCGAATCCACCCCGACGGAACGGGATTGGATTCCGTCGTCGATCCCGCGGGCCTCTCTGGTATATCAGCACCGCGGCCAAGCCCAGACGGCAGCCGACTGCTCGTACATGCCGGGTCCGCGCAGAGCAACGGCTTGTTCTTCTTGCCCACGAACGGCGGCCCTCTTCAGGATTTACACATTCCGGTGGCCCAAGGCGAGTGGTCGCCGCTCGGCGATCGCATCGCCTTTATTGCTCCCGTGCAGTCGGGATTTCCAGATGCCGGAATCCGCTACCTGACAGCCGCGGGACAGCCGTTGCAGGACCTGCATGCCTCGCCATTTCCGCCGACTGACCTCTCGTGGTCCTCGGACGGACAATGGTTGGTCGGCTCATTGGCATCCTATTACGCGGAGACAAGCTATGATCTGCCAATGTTCCCGAGACGAGTCGAGTTTGTGAACGTTCATACCGGTCTCACGATCCCCGCCTTTATAAAGGGGCCGCCTGACCTGGAATTCCGTCAACCCAGTTGGAAGCCCGTACGCTGACTGACGAGGAAAGAACTCCGCGCCTTCACCGCTCGAGCGCCGCAAGCTCTCTCACGCGCTCCAACAACCTCACCATCGCCCAGGTGTCCCGCTCGCAGTAGTCTAGCAAATCTTGCCTGACCCGCTCTCGCTCCTCCGCCGCGATCTTATGGCCCGCTGGCAGGAATTCGATTGTAGTAAGTGGGTGAAGGCGGGCGTCAACCTCGCGGAAATGGCGAACGATGGACCGCGGCCGCGTCTCGGATTTGACGGCGCGGCTCTTTCCTGTATCCCTCTGTCGATGCGCGGCTGACAGGCGGTTTCCAGACCTGGCGCCAATCCCGATGGTGCGCCCCCCTCTGACAGTCACCGCCACGCGGCACTCGCGCCGTCCCGGCGGCGAATGTCAGCTATGGACCGACGGAATCCGCGTTGCCGCGGGTGGCGACTCAATCGCGTCGGAGAAGCCAGCCACCGCGCGACCGGCTAGTGCGACACTCCCCTGGGCTCTCTCTACGAACTGAAGGAATTCCGGATAGGACTCGAACTCCCGGCGGAGGTCGACCCACTCCCTCCGGACAAGTGGCGTCCGCAGCATGCGGGTTAATTCGTCCTGCCAGATTGCCCACAGCTTCTTGTCCAAGTGGCCGTATCGAAAGAGATACAGCTCCTCGGAGCAGAGATTCAGGTATCTCAAGACACTGAGCGTTAGCTCGGGACTCTTTGGAGGCAGGACTCGATCGGAGTCAAGGCGAGCCAGCCTGGCGTCCGGCGGATAGCTGCTCATGATCTGCTCGTAACGCTCCGTATACGTCAGGAACGCTTGAGCGTTCGCTTGGCGGCGGTAGATCCGAAGCCCGAGTACCACGCCAGCAACGGTCGAAAGAACGCCAAGGACGGTAACGAGCGCGGTGATCTGCCCGAGTAATTCAGCGCTCATAGCTACGATTCCAGGATAGGGACACCGGGTAGCTCTCCCTCATGCGCGTCTGCTGCGTGCATGCGCCGCGAAATGATTTCGAGAACGTTCCGTGGTCCAAGCTGCGGAAACCAAGACCGATCCAGCTGCGCCAGGCGAAAGACGGCCGTCGACGCCGCATCTCGCGCTACTCCCTGGCCGGCCCAAAGGTTCGGAACGAATGTACTAAACGCAACACTCCACACATCCGCATCCATCTTCCACGCGGACCACGCGCCGAGTAGCGGAAACACAACTTGCGGCATGAACGCGATTTCGTTCAATCGATCGGCACAAGCCAGGCATGCGGTCAACGTCATTGGGGCGCGAACCCGAGACAATACGAGGAGGCCGTTGCCGAGTGAGGGATGCGGTGAGTTAGTGAGTAGCTCGATGAGGGCCGTGTCGTTGGCACCGAACGGTACTTCGACGCAGACACCGTCTGCTGACGCGCCCGCGCTGAACGCTCCGCCATTCGTCTCCTTCGCGAATTCGTAGACGGATTGCATTTCCTCGAATTCGGCGAACGCCGAATAGTTGCCTGATCGCTCGGCGATGAGCTTCGGCAAGCCGCGCATCTCGTCGGGTTGGTATCGCCTTCCCGACTCCGGGTGCTCGACAACGGCTACCTCACCGCCGAGTCGCTGAGCCAGATCGTCGGCCTTCTCCTCGGCCTCGATCAACTGCAGAATCGCGTAGCCATTGAGTTGTTGCTCTCGAAAACCAGCCGTCTCGTCGTGCACTGTCATCGCGTTCGCAATGGAGAGCGCGCGAGACTCGCGGTCGAAGATCCACGCGCTACCCGCTGCGACTCGGTTGAGAAGTGCCACCTCGCGTTCAACTTTGGAGTCGTCCGCTCGAATGTCCCTGACGACGGCGGTCACCGCGTACACGCGGGAGACGGACATTCCGACGTCCTCGAAAGGCTCCGAGGCGTGGACGGTCTGAGCAAGCCGCCATCCAAGCCAATGAAAGCCACGCGGGACGACGACTGACCATTCCTCGTCGATCATTAGCGACTTGTAGATGCCCGCCACAACACGCAGACCGGCGTCTGGTTCGGGCGGACCAGGCACGAGATTCATCATTTCCGGGAAGGGAATGTTCGCGAGCTCGACGTGAGACCAGGTCGACTGGAGCCACAGCCGTTGGCGGCAATGTCCGGCCTCCCCGTCGGCAACCTGCTACGAGCAAGCACCTTACGAAAGTAGTGTTGGAGCCCATTGTTCGGCAGCCTGGCCACGCCAAACCGCGTCGGGACGCCGTTCACGGGCTGCGGCACGTGTCGGGATTGCCCGGTTAGACTATTTTTGTTATATTTGAGTGCGGTCGAGAAACTCACCATTTAGGGATGGACCCAGGGCTATGATGTGGACAAACCGATCGTTTGGGTTGGGCAGACTCGGAAGGATCTGCGAGCGATGCCCGAGGACGTGAAGGACGAAGTTGGATTCGCGCTGGACGCGGCGCAGAAGGGCGGCAAGGTGTCGTACGCGGTGCCGATGCGCGGCAACCTGCGCTCGGTCGTCGAGATTCGAGTCGACGACGATGGCGACACGTATCGCACCATGTACACGACGGAGATGAAGGGCGTCGTGTATGTCCTCGACGTGTTCAAGAAGAAGTCGAAGCGCGGTATCGCCACGCCAAAGGAAGACCTCGATCGAATCCGCGCTCGCCTTAAAGCAGCGCGCGAGCATTTCAAGACTTAGATACTGGATGGACCATGACGACCAAAAAAAGGCTGCGAGCAGGTGATCGCAGCCGGATCGGCGACACTGACTTCGAGGTCGGCACCGGCAACGTCTTCGCCGACCTTGGGCTCGAGAATCCCGACGAACGGCGCGCCAAGGCTGCGTTGGCGGGCGCGATCAACGCGATCATCGAGCAGAAGGGCTGGACGCAAGCCGAGGCAGCCAAACAGCTACGCACGCATCAGCCAGTCATTTCCGCGCTGCGGCACGGACGGCTGCGCAGTCTGAGCTATGATCGGCTCGTCAATTGGCTCGTTCTGCTCGGACGCAGCATCGAGATTCACGTGAAGCCGGCGAGGAACGCGCACGTGGCGGTGGCCATCGCCGCTGGCTGATCTCGCCGGCGGCGATGGCCCGGAACCGCGAAGTCGCACTCAGTTCCCTGTTTTGGCCAGAGTGCCGACTCGCGTCCACGACGGATCCGGGTGCAACACCACCGCGATGTAGATCGCGTCTTTCGTCAGCGCCTCCGCCGGCGGCTTCCCCTGCGGCACGATCCCCTGCGTCATCTGCCCCTTCGCCTCGGCGTCCACTGGATGCTCACGCCAGACGACGGGCGGAGCGACGGCAAATTCATTGACTACTTATCGCAGCCGTTCACGTGGCGGCGCTACGATCCGCCGCTCTTCGATCTTCTTCGACCCGGACAACGGCATCGAGATCCCGTCGTGCCCCGTGGGCCGCAGGGACTCGAGCAAGTACCGGTTTAAGAACGAGATCGCCGCCGCCTTCGAGGCCGGGCATTCGATCCTCATCTATCAGCACTTCATCCGAGAACGCCGCGAATCCTTCGACGAGCGCTTGAGCCGCGGGCTCTGCGCGATCACCGCAGCGGCGTCAGTGCACTGCTTTGCCACGTCCCATGTCGCGTTTCTGCTGGTGCCGCAGCCGCGGCACGAGTCATCACTGCTCCAGACGCTGGCCGCGTGTCCAGCCAGTGGGTCGGCCATATCTCGCACTCGACTTACACCGACCTCCAACGGGCCTGATAGCCGGACAGCCCTACGGACGACCCCGCTTGTCTCGGCATCTTCGCGCGCTGGAGCGCCCTCTATCTATAAGGAAGGGCGTGAAGGAAGCGCGTGCCGCAGCTCGACAGCCGCGCCACCCGGTCGAAAGACGGTGACTTCGGTGCGTCATCCACGCGAAACTCATTTTGTTGGGAGCCATTGCTATTTGGTGATCGAACTGTATTTTGGCCGAACCTCCTGGCGAGTGAGGTCGGGCTGTCAGAGAGGCTGCAATGATTGACCAGGCGTGATCGGTCCGCCCAACGAAAACGAGGAACGCTCATTTGAGCGAAAGCATTTCGCGCCGACCTTCGAGCAAGTGGTGCGCTGACGAGTCAGGCGGACGCCGATGATGTCAGTGATGCCACGCTCCTCGAGCTGCAGGGGGATGGATCTCAAACATGAGCGACGCCGCAGACTTCAGCGAAGACAAGTTCGCGATTTTCCCAAATCATGTTCAGGATCGTGTTGACGAGGCGATCGACGCGCTGGGTTCGAAGAAAACGCTGTTCCGTAGCGCCGCGCTCAGTCAGCTCACTTCATGGCTGGAGCTCGAGGATCATGCGGTCGAGCTCGTGTGCCGTGAATGGACATGGCAGAACGGTGAAACGCTCGAATGGCTGCAGGGCCATCTTCAAGAGCAAATCGCCGACGAGGAGCGGAAGCTCGCTCTCCCAGAGCGGCTAGCACTAATGCGGGGCATCATGCAACGGGTGTTCGAAGGCGATCCCGAATTGCTCGGCGAAGAGTACGGGGTGCTGATCGTGTGGTTCCTGGCGTTCATCTCCGCGGGAAACTGGCTGTACGGCATGCACGGCCGCCTGTTTCGTCTCTCGCGCGAACAGTTCGACGCGATCCACTACGGCGGAATGGCCGTCTACAAGATCGGGATTCTGCTCTTCAATCTCGTGCCGCTCATCGCGCTCTCGACGCTTCGCTGAGACGATGCTCGATAGCACGGCGGGCAAGAACCTATTGAAACTCGCTCCCCACGGTTCTCTTAGCTGTGCGGCGCCGGCTCGAATAGCTCGATCGGATTTCCGTCCGGATCCTCGATTTGAATTTGCTTGCCACCGGGGCCGGTCTCCATCGCGTTTCGAAATGAAAGACCGGCGGTGCGCAACTCGCCGATCCATGTCTCGAGATCGTCCACACGAATGACGATCCGAGTCCATCCGCCTGGCTCTTGTGCGCGCCCGTCGCGCATCGGCCGTGATCCGGAAGCGCCCGGCCCACTAAGCAGGAGATCGAGCGAGCCGAGCGCGAGCGTCGCGAACGACGGTGCCTGCTCGTACTTCGTCTCGAACCCGAGATGCTCCGTGTAGAACGCGATCGAGCGCTTCACGTCCTTCGTTTGGTATCGGACGCCGTGAAACCGCGGCGCCGCCAAGGCCCGCGTGCGTGCGGCGTTCGCGGCCGTCTTTTCTTTGCTCGCCATCTAGACCCCTCGCCAAGACAAGACCTGAGGCGGCTGCAGGTCACGTGCCGATGGCCGGAGAACCCGGCGGTTTACGCCAGCCTTCCGACCAGTTCCTCGCTACGCAGCCACCTCGACGTAGCCGGCGGACGTCGTCGGCTTCGGGATCGGGAGTCCGGCCGCTCGCATCTCGTTCAGGTGGCCCTCGACGGCGTCGTGCATGCTGGCCGGGGAGAGATCGTCGTTCCCCGTTCAGGGAACGGTGACGACACATCCTCGCTGGACGGAGGCAGCGCCGAGACGGCCCGGGGTCTGGAGGGCGAGCCGAGGCAATATTGGGGTCTTCAGGGAATTCCGGGAAACGCGGCTCGGATGCGAAGAAAGAAGTAGGCGTCGTCGCGATATCCGTATGCCATCCGCTTCGTCACTTTGATCTTGTTGTTGCGTGGTTGATGATGTACTCGGCCGACAGCGCGAGCCGGTGGGCAAAGCGGACGAAGAGTGGGATGCGACTCTCACAGGCGCGCGCATACCAGTCGTGCCAGGCACGCCGCGCCGCGGCGCGCTGCCGATAGTGCCAGAGCTGGCGTAAGTCTTCTTTCAGGACGTACACGACAAACATCGCGCGATTCGCGGCGAGGAGCTCTTTGAGCCGCACGCACTCGGCGGGCCCGCGCAGGGTCGGGCGCGCCCGGAGGAGCAGCCACCGGACCCCGTTCCCCGTGAGATGCCGGCGCAGCCGCTCGCGCCGCTGCCGATGGGCAGGGTCGGCAATATTGCGCTGGTCGCCCGGAAGACCTCGGGCGGCTCGGCGCGTGACTGACTAATGCCGGAGCGTGACGAACGAATGCCGGCTCGGCGCGTGACCGCTACGCCCGATCGAACTGGAGCCCGCTCGCTCCTTCCCCGGCGCCGGCCTGGCGCTGCCGCATGGTCCAGAGCCAAGTCGACCCATCGATCCACCGGCTGCGACAGTAAACGCGGCAAACGTTCACGCCCGAGCGCGATACTTCCTCTTCACGCACGCGATACGGGTCGACTCCGCCGTGCGGTCTCAAGACTCGACCCACCGGCGGTATCGGAACCGGCGGTGCAACCGAAGAATCGAGCATCGCCGCCCGCTCCAGCGCGATGTCCCCGCGCGCGGGGTCGATCGTCACGGCCAGGAACGGAATCCAGTTCCTCGGAACCGGAGTTTGAATCTGATAGACCAGACCGGCCGCCGCCGGAGAACCCGCCGGCGCCATCGCCGTACTGCGCTCCTGCCCCGCCCACGCTCCTCCCGCTCCACCGGGCACGACTCGCTCCACCGCCCACACCAGATTCGCCATCTCGTCGCGGAAGAACCGCACATCCTCGATCGGGTCGCCCACCTGAATCGCCGCCGATACGCTCGGCGGAAGCACGAGCAGCGGAGCCACCGTTGTCGGCGCGTCGATCACGGCCGACGTGAACAGCGTCCACTTGTCATACGAGTCGCTTGCCGAGGTGTCCGCGCGCGGCACCCAGGTGAGACCGCCGAATACGTCGCGCACCGACAGCTCGTCCACGCGGCACACCGATCCGACCGGCAGCTCCAGCGGAACGACGAACCAGTCATTCCCCTGCACGAGCATGAAGTCCGTGACGACCAAACGCCCGACATCGCGGCGGTCGAGACGCAAGTCGCCAAAATCCGTCCGGCTGTCCTCGAAATCCCACCACCGCGCGTTCGGCATCCCGCGGAAACGCACGTGGATCGGCATCACCGTCCGGTCGATCACCTGCGCGTCGGCGGCGGGCGGCTGCTGCTTCTTGTCGATCGATCCCACGTCGAGCTCGTGCCAATCGATCGCTCCGTCCAGCTCCGGACGCGCGTCGAAATCGAAGCGATCGCCGCTGTTCGTCCGCGTGGCGATCGAGAACTCATATTCGAGACGATCGGGCTGCCAGGCTTCGGGGTCGGCGCTGCCGATGTTCCCGAACGCATCGCTCACCCACGCGGCAAACGTCTTCTGCGCGCCGGTGACGGCAGCCGCACTCGCCGGATCGATCGCTACCCCTGGCGGCAGCACCGGCGGATTTTGCCTCGACGCCGTAAACAGAGTCACCCCATTGAACGAGCGGGGCGCGCACACTCTATAGAAGCGCGTCGCCATCGCGTCCGCGGCAGGAGGCGCGGCCAACGGCAGCTTGGCCACCAACTCCTTCATCACCGCATCCGCTCCCGGTCCATCGATGTCTGCGCGTGCGCGCAGCAATCGTTCGAACGCCTCGGCCAGCTCCACTTGCAGCGAGAGATCATCTCCGCTGATCGCTTCTCCTTCCGCGATCGCCTCGATCGGCCCGCTGTTGTCGAGCGGACGCCAAGCTCCGGCACCCGGACGCCAAGCGGTGAGCGGCATGCCCACCGCGTGGATGTGGACGTACGCCGGCGATCCGGCGTCCTCTCCCTGAAACTCGCCGAACTGCCATTGGCGCGTGAGCAGCCAGAGCGGATCGCGCAGGCGGGCGGCCAACGTCTCGGCGATCGACGGCGCGACCGGCCGAGGCTCGAGGCGGTTCCAATACGTGATCGATGCCATCGGTCTACGCTCGCACCGCGGCGCTGAGGGCCCGCGCCTGACTCAGGTCTACACTCACGGTTTCTCGCTCGGCGTTCACCGGAGCGAAGACGGCGGGCAGCAGTTGGCCGAGGTCCCCCAAGAGATCGTTGTGCACGCCGCGCACCTTCACCAGATCGAACGTTTCGTTGAGAATGGCCAGCAGCGTCGGCAAGTCCCACGACTTGGCATCCGGCTTCGGCGGAACGGCGAGCAGCATCGTTTGCGGCGCCTCGGCTCCGGGATCGTCGTAGTGGAACGCGACACCGGTGCTTTCCTGCACCGCCGGAATCATCTCCGTCCACTCGTCGAACAGGAGACCGACCCACGGATCTGTTGCCGCCGGCTTGGCCGAGCGCACGACCGCCAGCGCGACGCGCCCCGACGGCGGCCGCTTGCTCTCGTCGGCGAATGGGAGCGCAACCCAGCTCGCCGGGTCGGCATGTGGGAGCTGAGCGATGCTGAGCGGGGGCGGAGCGGCGTCGATGCAAGAACTGTAAAGCTCCACCATCCGCCACCGCCCCAGGCTCACGCGAACGCGCGCCGCCTGGGCCAGCCAGCGGCGTTTGGCCTCGTCGTCCGGCGCCAGCGTCGGTCCATACGCCAGCGCCTTTTGCAATTCCACCTGCTCGTGTGGCACGAATCTGGTCAGCAGCATGAAATTGCCGCCGAACACCGCCTTGGCGTTATCCGGCGCGGCGTTGGCCGGCGCGACGCCCGAAGAACGCCGGCCCATTTCCGCGGAGACCGATTTGGCGAGAGCGACGAGAGCCTCGCGATCGCGCTGCCGCGCAGTAGTGATGGCGGCGCCGAGCGAAGTCGATGCGTTGTTCGCGGCGCCAATCGTCGTGGCCACGTCGCGGTTCGTGGCGTCCACCATCACATCCTTGGGTCCGACGGCGATTCCTAACGTGGCGGCGCGCCTTAGCGCATCGCGAATCGGCGGCATGTCGGCCGGCTTCGGCGGGTTTGGCAGCGCCGCGATGCGCGCGTCGAGCAGAGCTTTCGCCCGGTCGAGCGTTTTGTTCGGTGCGCCCGGGTACGCCGACGCGATTCCAAACGCCGCCGCTCGCCGAAGGACGTCGCGCAGCGGCGACAGGTCCGGTTCCGGGCCGCCTGGTGGCACAGGGGGGATCGCCGCCACGGCCGCGTCGAGCGCCGTTTTCGTCTGGTCGAGTGCTGTTTTCGCCGTGGAAACGCGAGCGGCGGCGTCGGCGTCGTCCACGACGAACGTCGTTCCCGCGGCGCCTTCCGGCGTCACGAGGTCGGACGGTTGAAGCGCCCGCGCCGATTGCAGAACGTCGTTCACGGCGCGGGCCATCTCCAACAATTCGCCGACCGATCGCGTCGCCGCCGCCCACGCCGGATCGCGCACGTACGCGATCGACGCGCTCCCTCGCAGCGTCGCGTCGGCGAGAGCGGGGTCGGCGAGAGCGACGTTGAGAATGCGGAGATCGAGCTCAGACGGTTTCGCCGACGCGTCGTCGCGATGCGGATTGGCGGTGACCGACGCCGCGTTCGCGTCGGCGTTCGCGACGATGGCGAGCAGGTCGAGCGGATGCAGGCCGAGCTTGTCGAACGTGATCGTGACGACGCGTTGCCTGTCCGGGTTCGCCGTCGATGGATCGGCAACGGTCACGTCGCAGCGTACTTGCGCTGGAGAACCCAGCAACGTTCCCACCCAGGCATCGAGACACGGTTCAGCGGCCGCGCGAGGCGTGGCGGCGATCGCGTCCCATCCCGGCGACGCGACGGGCGTCGCTCCGAACACGGCGCCGACGCGATGCGCGACGAGCGTGCCCGCTCGCGGAGTATGCGACACCCCGGGGTCGGGCGGGCGAACGCCCTGTGCCAGCGAATCGAGACTCGCCGCCGCGCCCTCCGTTGTCCCGCGCACCAGGTTGTACACGGCTTCGCTCGTCAACACGTCGGCGACTCCGTCCAACGTTTCGTCGAGCGCCGCCAACTCGGCGAGAATCGCTGCCCGCTCGTCGTTGTTCGGCGCTACCGGCAGCGATGAAAACAGCGTGTCGTCCCGCTTGGCGTTCCGGAGATCGAGCCCGTTCACCACGTTCCGGGGAGAGATGGACTGCGCGGGATCCGTGGAGGTCGCGCCTTTGACTTCCGGCAATGGATACCGGAGGCGGAACGGCTCGATGAACTGGTCGAGCTCGAGCGGCGCGTGTCCCTCGTGCAGCCCGCGCTCGAACTGATATCCGAGCAGCGCGGCGAGCGGTTGTCCCTCGCGAATGCACGCCAGCAGCCAGCGAGCCGCGCGCACGCGCGACGAGGAAAGGTCGAGCGCGTATCGTTGCTGTTCGTCCCCTCGCCTCGTGAGATACGCGTTGCGCAAAATGGCCGCGGCCGATGCGTGATCCATCGACGGCGCATGCACGAATCCGCCGCTGTCGGCTTGCATCGTCACCTGCGTGCCGTCCGGCCGTTTGACGACGACGTTGCGTTGCGGCGCCGGCACCAGGTTCTCCACCCAGCCGTATGCCCCGAGGTGAATGCCGCTGGGCTTCGATGCACGAAGCTCATCGAGACGCGCGGCAGCGAGCGACGTTGCCCACGCGTCGAGGCGATGCGCCGCGCAGTCGAGCGTGTTGCCGAACAACCGATCGAGCTCAGCTTCGGGAACACCCTGCAGCATCTCGAGATTCTCGAGTGCCGACGCGATGGGAGTCGCTTCGACGACCGCGCCGGGCGAACGGCCGTCGATCGACGTCACGGCGACTGCTCTGCCGGACGCGACCACCCGCTGCGCGTTCGCCGAGCGTTGCAGATAGTCGCCGACCGACTCGGTGCGAGTGACGGCCGGCAGCTTGGCATCGAGGCGCTGCCAGACCGTCGGTGTGGCGTCGCCGGCCGCTACGCCGACGAGCTCCCGGTCGAGTCGCTCCGCGACGGTTGCCGCGCGCGCGCGCACCGAAAGGTCGATCGCGGCGTTCGCGTACTGCCGCAGCAACGCAACTCGCGCGAGCTGATACAGGAGCGCATTGGGAGCCGCTGCGCCGGCCGGAAAGTTCTGGTCGCGAACGTCGGCGAGAGACGCGCTCCTCAACCAACGCAGATAGTTGAAGTCCAGCGGGTCAGTTTCCGACAACGGCGTCGGCGCGACCAACGGATGGCGAAACCGAAACGCGTCGGCGCTGAACAACATCTCCATGATTCTCGGTTGCTCACCGAGCTGATTGAACAGAGCGACGAGCTGTGCGCGCACGGCGTTGGCCTGCTGAACCCATGACCCGATGTCCGCCCCGAGGAAGTCCGCCAGATTGCGAACGAACACCGGGCCGAGCACGTCGCGAATCCATACTTCGCGGGCGCTCGCGTCGCCGGCGAGAATGTCGAGCAGGTCCTGATCCGGATCTTGCGTGCGTCCGACTCGCGGCACGTTGCCGGCTTGCTGCGTCCATTTCGGGCGCAGGGCGCCGACTACTTTCGCGACGAGAGCCTGCGGCTCGGTCGTTCCCGCACGCGCCGCCCATCGATCGAGCGACGTCACGGGCAGCACGCCATACGGTGTCGCGTCCACTCGGAAGAGCGGGAGCGATCCGTTGCCGCGCACGTGCTGCACGAAGTACGACTCGAGTTGACGCGTGGTCTCGGCGTTCGAGACCGGCGGCAGCATCTGCTCCAGGTAGTACCCGCCGGTTGCCGGCCAGAGCAGACCGTTCATCGCGCGTGCATGGTCGCCTTCGTGCCGATCGGCGCCCTCGATGTGATCGAAGGTCGACGCCGGCAAACCGAGGGCGGCCGCGAGCGCAGCGCCGTCCGTACCGTCCGCGGCTAGTGGGGCACCGCGCTCCACAGCGAACGACACCGTGCCGTCCGGATCGGGCGGTGGATAGCCCGATCCTCCCGCGGCCGTGTTGTTTGTCGGCGTTCCCTGCGCCACGATCGCCAGCCCGCGGCCATAGTGATGCGCGTCGAGCAACTCGGCGAGGCGCGACGCGCCCTCCGCTGGTGCACCGCCTGTCTGCGGCGCTTTGGGATCCTTGGACGCGAGAGAGCTTTTCACCCCGACGGCGATCACTCGCTCGAAGCCCAGCCTCGCATCGTCGTCCTTCAGCGAAATGGTGACCGCCATGCCGGCCTTCTCGGCCTCGTCATAGTCGATCGTCCACAACATCTCACGATCCACCGTCATCCCGTCGCTGAGGTCCACGACGTCCGCCGGATTCGACGCGTCGGCACTCGGCGAGAGCGTGAGCGCCAGCGGTTCGATAACCGGCTTGCTGACCGCCGTCGTGCTGTTCGCCCCGCGCGTACAAATGACAACCCATCGATCCGGAAGAACCTTCGCGTACGCCGCCCTCGTCCACACGTCGGGGCGAGCCGCGGGATTCGGAAAGACGGGCGGAGCACCCGGGCGACTCGACATGTTCGTCGGCGTCATCGACGCGACGACCCACGCCGCGCGGGGCTCCGGCAACATTCGGATCAGGGCGCGCCACGCATTGAGCTCGTCGTTCGGCTGCCAGCCGTCCGTCCAATATTGCTTGCCTAACGCGCGCTCGTCGTCGGTCAGCGCGGCCTCGTGCAGGTCGGCGGCGAAATCGTCCGGGTAGATCCGCACGCGAAGAACCGGGCCGTCCTGGTCAGTGCCAAATCGAGTCTCCAGGCGAACCGGGACAAGCAGAATGGGAAATCCCGCATCGAGACGCGCGACATCCTGCGAGCCGTCGTTTGTCGGACCGATACGCGCGGCCAGTGCCTGCCGCGCGGCCGCGATCCTTTCTCTGGCGCCTGGTTTCGGATTCGGCATGGTCGAATCTCAGCTGAGCATGTCAGAGCCGTGAATCGCGACGCGCATCGGCTGCTGGAGCGTGATGTAGGCCAAATGCGACGACTTGCTTCCCGTGGTCCCGAGTCCGGCGTCGGCGTGCCACGAGGCGCCGCCGGTGCTCGTTACTGATCTCGTATCTGGAAGCTGTTCGTCGAGGTCGAGGTACGTGATCGCCGCGAGGTCGGCGTCGGATCCGGCGACGCTTCCCCAACTCAGGTCGGACCACGATGCCGGCGCGCCGCCGAGTGGGCCGTCCGCGATGTCGAGGCCGAAGCGAGGCTCGGATGGCTGCTCTTGCAGGACGAAGAACCATCCTTGATTCGGCGATGCGGTATTGTCGTCTCCCTTCACCTCGGCCGCCGTCAGGTCGAACCCAAAGAAAGTCACGTCGGGCTCGAGCCGGCCGCTGAACAGCGGAAACTCGGTCTGGTCGGTGAGCTCACGCCCCGACGCTCCGCCCTTCGCCTTGCAGGCGTACACGATCGTGTTGGGATAGCGCCGCAGCAGCTCCGCCCGCACGAGCAACACGAGATAGTCCCCGCTCGCCGGCGGCTTCGGACGATTCTTTCCGAGGTCGTTCCCGTTCCACTCGTGCAGCGGGTTGATGTCCTTGAGACTCTCGACGACCGCGGCGCTCTGTCCGCTCGCCGCTGTCGCCACGTCCCAGAACTGGCGGAAATAGCTGCCGCGCAGATCGGTCGGGTATTCGTTCCACTGAAGCTCCCGAGCCATCTCCTGATTGAGCCCGACCATGTAGGGCTCGACGAATCCCTCCTGGTTCGTCACGAGGAGCGACGTGGTGTTCTGCGGAACTTTGTCCAGCCCCGGCAGCAGCCACTCGGAGGACAGTGCCGCCAGCGGCGCGTACATCGGCTGTGGAAATTCCGGCGCGGCCATCACTGGCTCCACGGCGTCGCCGCCGGGTTGTGTCGCCGTCGGTGGCAGCTTCAACCGATCGCGCACCCCGGCGACCACAGTCAGCCGCGGATCGAGCCCTGCGATGAGTTTTTTCGAAAGGTCGGCCACCGATATTCGCACGAGATCCGGCGGGCGAACCGGCGGTGTCGCGGTCTTTGCCAGGAGTGCCATCGACGCCGTGCGAAAGCGCTCGACGGCTTGTGCGGCGGCCGCCGCCGTGGCCGCGGCAACCGGTGGTGCGCCCGGCGACGGGCCGCCCAGTCGTGCTTCGGCGCGCGGAACAAAACCCGCTGTGGGTTGTGCGGCGCGCAACGAATCCGCCGTGAGATGCCCCGCCGCAAATTCGCGCAACGCTTCTACGTGAGCGGCCTCGCGAGCCGCCGACTGCGCCGCGCGTTGTGCCTCCGCGCGCGACACCGACCAGGCGGAAAATGCTGTGACGCCGGCCGCGACCGCGGCGACCACCGTGAGGATGCCAAGACCCATCATGCCGAGCACGACGGCCGCGATCATGAGGAGAATCGCAACGATCCAGAGCCATCGTCCGCCCATGCCATGCGCCGGCGATGGCGGCGCCTGCGGGATCGTCGGCGCTTTCGCCGTTCCCGGCGAGACGATGCCTCCGGGAAGTTTTGGCGGCTTCACCGTGATCGCGCCGCTGTTCATGCGCGACGCGATCGCATTCACGCGCGTCGGATTCGCCGAATATCCGAGACGGCGGCCAAGCGGGCCGAGCGGCCGGCTGATGCGGCGAAATACCGCCTCCATCGTGCCGCGTGCGATCGGGCTCCCGGCTGTCAGCGCCGCGATCGTCGTCGGGCTGCCCTTCACCTTCGCGTGCAGTGCCGCCGTGACGTTGAAAATGTGAAGGCTGTCGGTTCCATCGCCGCGCAAATGCCGCGCGAACACCTGCAGAGCGGCCTCTCGCGCGAGCTGCGTTTGGCGCAACCGCTCGTTGGCTTCGCGAATTCCCTTCACCTGGTCCCACGCGCTCGCCATGAGCTGCCGTTGCTCGGCTTGAACAACCTGCGTGCCGAGGCCCGATGGAACGCGAAAGCGCGTTTCGGCATTCAATTCGTTGAACCATGGCGGCTTTGCGCCTGCCGCGGTCGAGAGCCGTTCGGATTTCGCGTACCAACGGCCGTAGAGCGGCGGCGCGACGACGCGCGTGCCGCCAGTGGCGGTCAACAGGTCCGCCGGCCTATTCAGCAGTTCGGCAAGCTTCGTTTCGAAGTTCGACGCCGTTGGATCGGCAACGCTCTGACGCGCAAATCCCGGCGGCAAGAGTGCGCCTTCGAGTGAGAGCGGACCGTCCGCGGCTTTCGGCAGCCCCAAGCCGGGATCGCTCACGTCCATCGGCCGCGTTCCGACGCCCTGCGGAATCGGACGACCCTTGAGCTGGCGAGCCAGGAACTCGAAATCGACCCCAGCCCCCGTACCGAAGCGCCATCTATAGTAGACAGGCAACCGCACGTTCGACTGTCCGGCTGTCCATGCCGGCGCCATCGCGTCGCCCACGACCGGCTCGCGCAATCCAGCGAGGCGGCCGCGCTCGAATGTCGGGACGATGCACGCGACGTATCGAGCGTTCGGGTCGAGGCGGCGCGGCGAGAGGAGCCGCGAGATGACCGTTTCCGAACCCGTCGCCAGTAGCGACTGCAACGCCGCCGCATCCGGCGGCGTCGAACCCGCCCCCGCTACCTGCACGTGAGCCCATGCCCAACTCTGGTCGAGCAGCGGCAGCGCCGCGGCATCTTTCACCGTGGCGACAGCGAGTTTTCCGTCGGAGCTCGATTCGTCGAACGACACGAGCTCGTCCTCACGCAGTGTCACGAGGCAGAGCCACGGCCGCAGCCGGTCGGCCGTCGTCGCCCGCGCCGGCGTGTATCTCCATGGAAGATCGGCCTGGTCGAACTCGACGAGCGCGAAGTAGTTCGGCTCCGCGTCGTACGCTTCGCGAGTCGGCGACACGCGAATCACGGCGCTCGGATCGAGCCCGCCGATCTCTCCCGGCCCGAACAGCGCCAGAGGCGCCGTCGCCGTGAGCGTTTGATTCAGCGTGATGGCGACCGGCAGCGGCACATTGGTGTCGGCCGACGCCGTACCGTCCACGCGCGTGATTTCGGTCGCGAGACCGCGCTGCAGCCACGGCATGAACGCGTATGAACCGAGTGGGTCGCTCATCGCCTATGCCGCCTCATGAAGCGCTATCACTTGCAACAAGGCCCGGTCTTCCGGGTGATCGGCGAGGTGCAGCTTGAGCGCGAGATTCGCGTCGCCCTTGGTCATCGGCTGCCCGCCGCCGAACGCACCGCTCACCGTCAGATCGGCTGTCGAGGCGATCACGAATCCCTCGTCGCCGAGGATCGCCGACTGCGGCGTCGCGCCGGCGAACTTGGCGTCGCCGGTGTTGCGGAAGGACGAGCGCGCCGCCGCGCCGCCGCGAACCATCGCCAGCAACGCCGACTGTCGCAGCGGAAAGCGCGGCGACGGCCGCGTTGCCCATGGCGAGTCGAGATCGATGATCAGGGTTTCATACGTCACGTTCATGTTGATGCCGGATCCGACGTTCACCGCGCTGCTGGCGATCCCCACTCCCGCGTCCATCCGCTCGAACGACGGGATCGACAGCTTCTCGGCGTCGGTGAGATCCTCGAAGTTGGCGCGCGCGAAGAAATCGGTCGTCGTTCCCCACGTCGCCGCGGCGTGGGCGCCGACCTGAACGCCGGTTACGTCGTATTCGTTCGGACCCAGCGGCGTCGCTTCTCCGACCTTGGTGATCGGCCGGTTGAGCGGCAGAACTTTCTCGCGGACTTCGGCGCCCCCTACCGGGTCGAGCAGCACGAGCGTCGAATCGCTCGCCGCGACGAGCGATACGGCTCGCGCGACTCCCGACGGAAGAACGGCGTTCCAATTCTGGCTGTTCTGCAGGGCGTCGCGCAGATCCGGCCACGGGTCCACCGGCGGGATCGAGACGTGCTGGTCCTCGCCGAACGATTTGTTGACCGGAACGCAGACGTCGAAGAACAACACCGAGAGGCACGCTTCTCCTTCGATGTGCCACGGGCGCGGACCGCTCAGCGTGCCGTGCAGCTTGATGCCGGCGATCGTGCTCGTCCCGCGGCGCAGCGCCACGCCGGCGCTGATGTCCACGGTGAACGAGAGTGGAACGAATATCAGTAGGGCGTCGAAGCCGAGCCATCCATAAATGTTGAAGCCTCCGGCTTCGGCGTAGACCTCGGCGAGGGCGCCGAACTGCAGCGAGTTCGACGTGACCGCGAAATAGCCCTGAATCGAGATTCGCGGATTGTCCTCGAACCCAATCGAGATCGTGAGACGCCGGAGCGTCGGAAATCCCGGAGGCGGCTGGAAGCGCGGATTGAGCCCGCCCACCGCCAGCGCGAACGACGGCGACTCGCCCCACGAGAGCCGAAACGCCATGTCGCCGAAGATCGGGAAGGTGGCGATCTGTGAATCGTGAATCGACGCGTCGACCGAGATCTGCTTCCCCTCGAAGTCCAGAACGCCGACGATGTCGATGTGGAGAGCCACGACCGCTTCGTCTTCGGTCGGAATCGCGACGCTCACCTGCCCGAGCAGCACCAAACGAATCGGAGCGGGAACCTCGATCATGATCCCCAACTCGATCTTGATCAGCGTCGGCGTTCCCCATCCGATGATCGCCATCGGCCCGAACACGTACCGGCCTTCGGCGGGGGGGAAGATCGTGCGCAGATCGCTGATGATCTGCGGAGCGTTCCTGATCGGGTCCTGCGGGAAGAGAATGTGGTCGACGGAGTGGTTCCGTACCCCCGCTTGGATCGCGTCAACCACCATCGTGCGATTGACGCCCGCGAGACCGCCCGCCCCGTTGAGCGTGAATCCGTAGCCAAGTTGAATCGGCGGAAACTCGACCGTGATGATGACCAGCAGCGAGAAGCCGGACTGGCCACCGGGCAGCTTCGTGTCGAGCAGCCCGATCGCCGTGATGCCGATCGAGAAGATCTTGAGCTGAAGGATGCCCGCGTAGCGTCCGGCGTCGCGATCGAACGAGAGGAATCCGCCGCCCGTGACCGGCCCCGCGTCGATCGAGGCGCCGAGCCCGGTCGGTCCGCGCAGACCGAGCGAGATGTCGAACGGCCCCGCGTTGCCCGCGACGAATTTCACGTCGAGGCCGACGCCGATCCCCTCGACCGCGAACGCGAACGGTCCGAGTGCGCCGCTGATCGAAACATCCACGATGACCGAGACCGATCCGGGCTGCCCGCTTCCGATCGCGGCCAACAGACCGAAATGAACTTGGTCGATGGAGATCGGACCCAGATCGAGGTGCGGTGAAACCGTGACCTCGAGCCCAGCGCCGCCGACGAACGTGAATCCTTGTTTGCTCGACCAGCGCGCGCTCAGCGGAAAGTTGATCGTGAGATCCTGGCCGCCGAACAGCTTGCCGAGAAAGCCGTCCTGCTCCGAGAGGGCGATGACGATCGCGAGACCGGTGGTCTGCGCCTGGAGCCAGAGCTCGACGTCGGTTCCGTGCAGATCGAGGCCGAGGTCCGTGCGGACTTTCGCGATTTGCAGCCGCGACTCGTCTTGCTTTCCGATCAGCGCGACCGGCGACGCCGGTGCGTATTCGATGCCGGCGCTGAAGCCTTCACTCGGCGGCGCCGTCCCGGGTTGGAACGGATAGCGCACGTCCACGCCGTCGGGGCGAATGAGCAGTCCGAACGTGCGAGCGATGTCGCTGCCCGCGCGAACGTAGACAGTCCACTCGGGGGTGATGGGCACCTGCGCCCCGATCTGCGACGGCATCAGCGGCTGGATGATGAGGCCTGCCGGATGCGAACCTTCCGCCGGCAGCTCGAGCAGCGCCAACCCCACTTCGACCGGTGTTCCCGCGATGTCGAATTCAGCCAGCGGAATCGAGAGCTGCGACGAGATGGCGCGCGTCGTTTGAGCCGGCGGCCCCTGAAGCCCCGCCGCGAGCACCGGGTCGGCCGGTCCGAATCGCGTCAGGAGATCGAACGCCGTCGCGAGATCGTGCAGCTGTCGCCCCAGGAGAGCGAAGTTGATCTCGTCGGTGCCCCAGCCGTACAAACGTTTGGGAATCGAGCCGGGGTCGCTGATGATGTTCCCCAGCTCGTCGAACCGAAAACGCGTCTCGACGTGCGCCGGCCGCCCGTTCGCCTCCTCGTGCATCGTCTCCGTTATGACGCCGCAGGCTCTGAAGAGCGACGCCGCCAGCGGCTGCGCGACCGTCAGGTAGTCGACGAGGAGCAGCTCGAACAGGCGATCGCCGATCTCTTCGAGAAACGCGACCGGATCGACGCCTGGTGGAGCGGCGCTGATCGCTTTGATGGCATTGTACAGCGCCGCGACTTTGTCCAGCGCGCGGAGCGCCGCGTCGATGCCGGCCGCCGACTGCAACGCCTCGAGCGCCGTGACGACGTCGTCGACTTTCGCCGCGAGCGCGGCCCACGCCGGCGGCAGCGATTGCGCGTCCCACCCGAGCCGCAGAATGAACGCGCGGAACGTGTCGGGCGTGGCGACGGCGTCTTTGAGCGGCTGGGCGGCGATCGCCAGCTGCTCGACGATGAGCTCGATGGTCCCGGCGTCGTCGTCGCTCACGGCTCAGCGTATCTCGAGTCGTACCACGCGTCGTTTCTACCGTGCTGCGTCGGATCGATGCGATCCACGAGCGCGTAGCGGCAGACGGGACAAAATCGGTATGCGACTTCTTTTACCTTGAATTCGGCCTGCGCCGCGCCTTCTGGCAGCAGAAGTTGTCGCATCATGCACGCGCCGGTGGGATGCAGGATGCCGCAGCCATACGTTAGCCCACCTTCGAACGCGCCGACAATCCACGCGCTCCATTTTGGCTTGCCGGCGGGCAACGCCGCCGGGCGACTTAGGGCCGGCTGCACCGTCCGGCCGTCGGCCGCACAGACGTGGGCCGCGGGCGCGACGGGTGCGACGTTGAGCGGAATCCCGTTTGCCGTGATGTGCGCGAGAACGGTCGGCGAAATGAGACCGAGCACGGCGCCGCCGGCTCCCGGTGCGTGTTTTTCAGCGAAGACGATGCTGCCTGCCCCCCACGTAACCGGTACGAAGACGCCTCCGGCCTTCACCTGAATTTGATGAGTCGCTGCGTCGACAACCGTTACCTCGAGCTCGATGCTCGGAATGACGGCGGCAGTAAGCGGCCGCTCACGAAGCTTGACCTTGTCGCCGACTGCGAAAGGCCGCTCGTGACCGGGACGCAGCGGGATGCGGAATTCGGCGCCTTGTAGAGTCAGAGGACCAGTAAGCACCCCGGCCTTCGTAATGCGCGGCCACGTCCATTTGAGGCGTGTCGGATCGAGAGCAGGCGGCGGTACCGCGACACTCGCAACGTCCTGGAGGTTCAAGCGCGCGGCTACGTCGGCGACACGGGAAGCCGGCAGCGATCCCGCGGATCCGTATTCGTCGCCTAGACCCAAAGCGTGTGCGCTCTCATGGGCGACGGTGCACTGACTGTCGAGCGGTGCGTCTACCGGTACGGCGTACGGGACCAGCGTGAAACCGCGCGTGCCCGCGACGGGAGCCAGCTCGACTTCGCTGTTGACGACGAAGGTCGTGGCGATGAGATCGTTCGGCGGCAGGGTGCGGCCTCCGGCATTACGGGCACCGGCACATAGCGCCGCGACGAGAATTCTGTCCTTTCCGCCCGGCCCCCACACGGCACCGATCGCCGGTCCACCCGGCGCCGCCGCATCGCGCAGGTTGACGAGCATCTGCTCGAACTGCGCACGCGTCGTCCTGAAGGGATGCCATCCACCCGCCCGAGGGGGCGAGCTTTGCTCCACCCGAGGGCGTTCACCACAACGGAGGCCAAGCGCGGTGTCCGTTTCGTTGACGAGTCGACGCTCTGCATAAGTGAGCCACTCCGTGTGGAGCGCCGCATTGACGTGTGCAGCGACCCCTGCCCCGAACAGCGCGGTCCACTCGGCCTGCTGCACGTTGAACGCGACTCCGACATGCGCGTGCACAGGCAATCCGATTTCGTGAATCGCCTGCGCGGTCGTCCATATTGCCGCCGCGGCTTGCGGATCCACGGGCTGCGGCACCTCCCGTCCGAATGTCTTCGCGCCGCGGGTGACGGGTGCGATTTCATATAGTGGACTGCTCCCACGATCCGGGGACTCGAGCGAGAGCATCCAGTAATTGATCTCTCCTGAGCATATGCCATACGGCTGAGCAGCCGACGACGTCCGCAGGAACGTCGCGAACGCCTGCGCGCGTTGCTCGAACATCGGCTCCTCACCGACCTGAAACCCCTCGCCGACGAAAACGAAGTTCACCACATCGGCCATGCGAGCGGCGCCCGCGCTCCCCGCGATCAGCTTCACGTTCCTGTCCGGTGGCGACCATGCGGGTAACGTGTTGCACGTCGCCGTTGCGCTCGCGCCTCCCCAGGCGGCGGGCAATGTGACCGTAATCGGCACGAACGCCGTGATATCTTGCGTCGCCGTGAGCCCACCTGTGGCCGCGTCGACGCTGACCTCCGCCCCTCCGCTCGACCACACCAACGCGGGCAGCCGGCTGACGTCGCCGACGGTCTGGTCGTCGAACTCGGCCAGCACGGAAAAGCGCTGTCCGTCGGCGCCGCGGCGGATCGACAATGGGTTCGGAGTGAGCCAAATCCGCGTGACGGCATTGTGTATGTGCACCCGGACCTTCTTGACGAACGGCGGCGCGATCGCGGGGTCAGTCACCACGGCGCGAATCAGAAAATTGCGGAGGAAGGGGGGGCCGGGGATCGGATTGGCGACTGTCACTGCTCCCGTGTTCTGGTCGACCGTCACGCCGAACCCTGCGAAGTTCGGCCCACCACCGACCAAGGCCCCGTTGAACGCCGCCTGAAACGCCACCGTCACGCCGGCCGGTAACGGGCCGGTCGCCGCGACGTTCACCGCCGGCGTGCCGTGATTGATTGCGAGAGCAGGGAGTAGCGAGGGCGAGGTTGTTCCGGCGACGACGTGAATGTCGTAGCCGTTCTCGCCCAGCCAGTAGGTGAAGTTCACCGCCATCGCGGTCTTCCGCCCCGGATCTTCACGGGGGCTGTTTGCCGTTCAGTTTCGACGCGCGTTCCGGCATCGGAACCGGCCACACAATACCGCCGACCGGTTGAAAGCGCAAAAATTAAAGCGCTCTAATCTCGCCCCATTCTCATCGGCTTGGCGCCCGACGGGCAGCGATTCTCAGGGCGCTGCCCTGGTTGTTGTCGCTCAGGGCTCGGCGTATCGCGAGTCGTACCACGCGTCGTTCTTGCCGTGCTGCGTCGGGTCGAGGCGGTCGACCAGGATGTACCGGCACACCGGGCAAAAACGGTATGCGACGTCCTTCACCTTGAACGTGGCCTGCGCCGTGATTTCGTCCAGGACGAGGTACCGCATCATGCAGGCGCCCGTCGGGTGAAGCACGCCGCAACCATACGTCTTGCCGCCCTCGAACGCACCCACGATCCACGCACTCCACTTGGGCTTCCCGGCCGGCAACGTCGCCGGACGGTTCAGCGCCGGCTGCACCGCGTTGCCGTCGGGCGTGCACACGTGGGGAGCCGGCCCGCCGGCCGCCACGTTGAGCGGAAGTCCGGTCGTCGTGATGTGCGCGAGAACGGTGGGCGAGATGAGACCGAGCACCGCGCCGCCGGCTGCTGCATGCTTCTCGGCGAACAGGATGCTTCCCGCCTGCCAAGTAATCGGCGCGATTGGGATCGCGGCCTTCACTTGCACCTGATGCGTGATTTGGTCCACCGAGGTCACCTCGAGCTCGACGCTCGCGATGATCCCCGCGACGAGGGGCCGTTGACGGAGTTTGACCTTTTCGCCCACGACGAACGGTCGCTCGTGCCCCGGGCGAAGCGGGACTCGGAACTCTGCGCCCTGTGGAATGAGAGCGCCCGTCAGTACCCCCGCCTTCGTGATGCGAGGCCAAATCCACTTGAGCCGTGTCGGGTCGATCTTCGGGCCCGGCACCGCGACGTCCGTTACAACACTCAGATTCTGGAATTGAACCACGTCGGCGACCTCCGAAGCCGGCAGCGATCCGGCCTCCCCGTATTCGTCGCCGAGGCCAAGGGCGTGCGCACTCTCGTGCGCCACCGTGCACTGACTGTTGAGCGGCGCGTCCGGCGGCAGGGCGTAGGGCACCAGGTTGAATCCACGACTGCCAACGATTGCGGCCAACTCCACTTCCTCGTCTCCGTTGAGACTGGAGGCGATGAGCTCATCCGGCGGGTCGGATTGCCCCCCGCCGTCCCGCGTTCCGGCGCAGATTGCGATGACGAATCTCCGGTCTTTGCCGCCCGGTCCCCACACCGCGCCGATCGCGCCCCCGCCGACATTGGCCGCGTCTTTTACGTTGACCAACATCGGTTCGAATTGCGCGCGGGTGGTCCGCAATGGATGCCACGAGACGACGCGCGGCGGTGAGCTCTGCTCGACGCGCGGGCGTTCGCCAAGCGCGAGACCGAGCGCGGTGTCCGTTTCGTTGACGAGTGTCCGGTCGGCATAGTCGAGCCAATCCGCCTGCGCCTGTGCATCGATGTGGGCCGCGATTCCCGGTCCGAAAAGCGTCGCCCACTCAGCTTGCTGGGCGGCCAGCGCGACTCCCAGGTGCGCGCGAACAGGCAGTCCGATCTCGTGAATCGCCTGCGCGGTCGTCCATATGCCCGCCGCGCCCTGCGGGTCCTCGGGCTGCGGGACTTTCTGGCCAACCGTCTTTGCGCCGCGGGCGAGCGGCACCACCTCGTAGAGCGGACTCGTACCGCGTGTGCGCGACTCGAGCGAGAGCATCCAATAATTGATCTCTCCTGAGCACATCCCGTATGGCTGGACGGCCGGCGACGTCCGCAGGAAGGTCGCGAATGCCTGAGCACGCTGCTCGAACAGCCCGTCTTCGCCGAGTTGAAATCCCTCGGCGACGAAGATGAAGTTGAGCACGTCGGCCATGCGAGCGGGGCCCGCGCTCCCCGCGATGAGCTTCGCGTTGCGGTCGGGCGGCGACCATGCCGCCAGCGTGTTGCACGCCGCCGTCGCGCTCGTGCCTCCCCACGCGGCCGGCAGCGTGACGGTGATGTTCACGGTCGCCGTGATGTCTTGCGTCGCCTTGAGCGCGCCGGTCGCCGGGTTGGCGTCGACCTCCGCCCCTCCACTCGTCCACGCGAGCCCGGGCACACGAGTGATGTCGCCAACGGTCTGGTCGTCGAATTGGGCGAGCACCGTGAAGCGCTGGCCATCGGCCCCACGGTGGATCGACAACGGGTTCGGAGTGAGCCAGGCCGCAACGACGGCGTTGTGAATGTGGACGCGCACCTTCACCACGAACGTCTTGGGCGGCGCGACCGACGCGTCGGTCACCGTCGCGTGAATCAGGAAGTTGTGAAGGAAGGGCGCCCCGGGAAGCGGGTTCGCCGCGGTGACGGCACCCGTGTTCTGGTTCACGGTCACACCGAATCCGGAAAAGTTCACGCCGGAATCAGCCCCGTTGAACGCCGCGCGAAACGTGATCGACACCCCCGTCGGAAGCGGATCGGTCGCGCTGATCTCCACGGGCGGAGTACCGTGGTTGATTCTCAGATCCGCGTCTAGTGCTGGCGACGTCGATCCCGCGACCACGTGAACGTCGTAGCCGCTCTCGTCATTCCAGAGGATGAAGTTCACCGCCATCGCGGTCTTCCGCCCGGATATTCGCAGGGGGGTCTTCGCGACCCTGTTTCGATGCGGTTCCGGCATCGGAACGGCCACAGAATATCGTTGGCTGCCTGAAAGCGCAAAAATGAGCGCTCCAGTCGGATCACGCGGGCCCCTCTACTTATAGGCTGTCGCCGAGCCCACTTTGGCTACTTCGAAAATATTTCCCACTTTCTAAACACCCCGAGTCCCCTACTTACGCCGTCACGGTGTTCGGCCCCACGTCGGGCTCGACGCCGAGGCGCGACTGGCCGTTGCCAACGGAAGACGCACGAGGTTCGACCCGTCGGCGTCGACGAGCCACAGCTGGCCTGACATGGCGATCGCGAGATGGGCACCGTCCGGCTCCACGCCGCTTCCGCGTGCACGCTCGCGTCATGCGCCAGAATGATTTTGCAGGCGCCGCCGGCGACGGGAGCATTGCAGACCCCCGCGGGAGTGTCGTAGGCGAGGCGCGCGACAGACGTCTGGTCGAGCAAGATCGCGACGCGCGACGCGTTGCGTGCCAACACGTGGCTCGGATTCTCGGTGCACAGATCCTGTCCGCATTCGAAAAGGAACGAGCGCATCCACCTGTGCAACACTCGGATCGGCGCTCGACCACGTCGCCGCGACAGAACCCGACGCGCCCGACTGCGCGTCGAACGCGACGACAGAGAGTTGCGCGTCCGCGCCCGGAACGAGCGCGCTGCTGCGCGCTGCTGGACCAGTTGACGCTCAAGGCGATCGGTTGAGACCTCGACATCAGCCCGGGCGCACGCAGAGCGTAGGTGTCGCCGACCAGCAGATGCCCGACAGCGGTGATGACGATCTTGTAGACCGTATCCACCGGCGCCGACTCGACGGGCTTCGAAGGGACGTCCGTCCCGTTCCAGCACGCCGCCAGCACCAGGCTTGCGGCGATCCAGAACGTGCGGCGATGGGCCGGAACGGTCATCGCGCCACGGCCGTGTGCAGCACGAAGGACTGCGGCGGACCCCCTGGCTTGATCGTCGCCGCGATGCGCACCTCGACCACGTCCCCCGCGTGCACGGGCATCGACACCGTGCCCGTCCTCCCGAACGTGATGAGGTCCGATTCGTCCGCACGATCGAGCTCCACCCATGGTCCGTCGCCGGGAATGGTGGGTACGACGTTGAGCGACAGCGTGCCATCGGCCGTGGCGTTCACCAAGAACGACCGGCACCAGATGTTCCCGAACTCGGCGGGGCTCGTGTCCAGCTCCTGATAGACGGGGTCTGTGTCCGCGATCGCAAACGCCAGCGAGTCGCCGGCGGTCAGCTGTTTGATCCGGTGAAGCTGCATCGGCTGCGTGAACGACGCGGACGTCCCCACGACCCATCGGCGATTCGTTTCGTAGTTCGCTTGTCTCGTCACGACGTACGCGAACACGTGATTCATGTCCGCGAAGCCGTCTAACCCGTCCGGGTCCGCCACGAAGTGGCCGACGTACGACCCCGTGTTGCCGGTCGTCCCCTCGACAACATTGCCATACGGGATGTTGCACGACGGGCAGTCGGACGGCCGAGCGCCGTAGTAAACCTCTTCCACGGAGACGCCGGTCATGGCGCTCCCCGAGTCGTCCGTGACGAGAACCGTCAGCTGAAAGGCGGTCAGGTTGAGCGCGAGCACTTGGACGGCCCGCGTATCCGACTTCCCGTTGACGGTGGCCGAGATCGTCGCGTCGCCGGACGCGACCCCTGTGATCGTGCCGGTGCTCGACACCGTGGCAACACTCGGCGCGCTGCTGGTCCACGTCACCGTTTGCCCCGTGAGCACGGCACCCGACGCGTCCTTGACCGTCGCCGTCAGCCCCGTTTGCTCGCCGACGTCGAGCTTGAACTTCCCAAGTCCCGGCTGCTGGTCGATCGTGACGCTGCCGATGGACGGACCCTGCGGAGGCGGCGGTGCACTCGTCACCGTGGTTCCCCCATCCGCGCCGCCGCACGCGGCGGCGGCAATCATGGCTATCAAGGCCGCCAAGCCAAGAGTCGCTTTCATCATATATCCGTGCCTTGACGGGGGACGGGCGTTTTCGATCGCGTGAAGCGCTTGCACTCAATCACGGAAAAGGACTGACAATCCCGGCACCACCGAGCGGCAGGTTCATATTGATCGCTGCCAGGGGTGATCGTTGTCACGGAGCGCACGCCCGGGGCAAGCGCAGGCTTCCAGAGTCCGAAACTATAGAGAAGGACCCACCAGGAGATGGAAATCATGCGTTCGCTCACCCTCGTCACGCTAGGACTCGCGCTCTGCGTCGCGGCTCCCGTCCGAGCGGCACACGCGCAGGGAAGAAAGTCGGATCACGTTCCGCCGGGGCTCGCCAAGAAGGACGGCCTGCCGCCTGGCCAGGCCAAGAAGATCTATCGCCCGGACGACGGCATCGTCGTGCTCCGAGACGTTTTCAACCGCCACGGATACACGGTCGTGCGCATGACCCCCGATCACGACTCGCGCATCGTCTACTACCGGTATCGCACCGGCCCCATTCATCGCGTCGTCGTCCGCCCGGGGCCCGAGCGTCTCGTTTTCGTGGGCGTTCCGGACGTCGTGCTGCACGAGGTAGTCATTCGCCTCTATTAGGCTCCTCTCGCGAGCCCTCAAAAAGGCGTCACCGCCACCCTTCGGAAACACTCGAAAACGTCAGGATCGCGTCAGTCGGAAACTCTCGCAATCACCAACGCCGTGGATTCGCGGTTTAGAAAATTGTTACACCTTGGGTCTTATCATCACCCCCCAAATGGCCCATCTCGACCTTTCGGAAAACACCCGAAAGCGTCAGGAGTGCGTCAGTTGAGACGCTCGCAAGATCGTCAACGCCTCGAATTCGCGGTTGAGAAAACTGTTACAATTGCAGGCCGGGCCATTCGAGCAGTCGGCGATAATACCCAAGTAGAGAGGCCTGCTTCCGACATCCTCCGGCGACGCCCTCGGCCGCTCATTTTCCGCGCGAATCTCGCTGTTTGATTGACCGGCCTCGGAATCAGTTGCGCCCAACATCGAACTCTGCGCGACGCACCCGACATCCGGGTGCACCGCGCGGCGCACTTTACAGACCGGTCAGGCGACCTTCAGCTCGACGAGCCGACCCGGACACACGCGACACGTCACCGGTCGCACCGCAGAGCGAACCATCCCGAGCGAGGCACCGGCTTGGCGGCCCGCGATCCGATCGATTTGCCGTCAACCCGGGCTAGCGGTATTGTAGCGTCCGGCAGGCAGCTCATTCGTGAACTTCGATGCGGGAGACCTCATGGGACGGCTGGCGGAGCACACAGACGTTTGTGTCGTCAACGAGCAGGGAGAGTTGAAGTGCGACCCGACCATTTTGGCCACGCCGAGATACACCGGCGCGCGTGCAGCGATCAAGAACGCGCTTGGTCCCGTCTCTGATCCCAGGCTCGACCTCATCATGCAGTTGATCGAAGAAGTGCTGCAAGCTCCGATCGACGACAGCTGCTTCACGATTCGGAACAGCGACATCGAGGAGAGCGTTCACGTCCTCGTCCAAAAGCCGTCGCCCGTCATGCTTCTCTATAGATACATCCAGCTGCCTGGTAACATCATGGCGACCTGGTTCATTCAACAAAACAACTTCGACGCGGCGAGAGACGCCCTTGACGACTGGAGCAAGGGCAACTTGAAGCCTGGCTGTTGAGCGAGTCTGGTCAGCGAACTGCCGTCATGGACACGAACCGCGGGTCGGCCCGCAGCGACTTGAACCAGGGCATGCGGGCCACCTGCCGACGCTGAATGGGGAACGAGCTCAAGTAACGCTCGAGCAAGCGAAGCGCGTCTTCGTTCTGCCCGAGCAGCGCCCTGACGTGTGCCTCGCCGAAGTCGGCGCTCGGGGAAGGAACGTCGTTGGGCAGCGCCGCGCGCGTGCGGGCGACGATGGCGTTGGCGCTGTCTCGCAAACCCGCGTGCGCGGCGACGGCCGCGACAAACAACCTTCTTGTCGCCAACCCCGACTTGAGCACGTCGGCCGTATAGCGCTTCTCGGCGTCGTCGAGTACGCGCCAGGCCCGAGCTACGTCTGACGGCTTGTCGCCCGTCCAGCCGAGTGTCGTGAGCTCACAGGCAAAAAACCGCGGGTCATTCGGGTAGCGCCTCTGTCCCTCGGCGCACCATTTCGCCGCGGCCTCGTTGTGCTCGGCGCCGAGCGCGGAGAATTGCAGACGCGCCAAAACGTCGGGCGCGCTCGACAGGTATTCGTCCGTCCGAAGCGCCTGCCCTGCCGCGTCTTCGGCTTCCGAGAAATCTCCGGAAAGACTGAGCAGCGCGCTGAGGTCGTTCCAAGCCGCCGCGAGATTCGGACGACGGTCGAGCGCCGCGCGGAGGTCCGATTCCGCCAACGCGCGGAGCGAGTCGCTCGTCGCGTCGGGTGCGGATCGCCAAAGCTCCATGCGCGCGCCGCCCCGAAACCGCAAAGCGTCTGCGTCATTCGCGTCGCGGATCAGCGCTTGATCCGCCCAGTGAATCGCGTCTCGGTACCTCGCGCGGGCGGAGTCGCGGCCGGCGGCAGCTCCCGCGGAGCCGGTGGCAGCAGCCGCTTCCTCCGTCCTCGCCTGCAGCATGCTCAATAGCGCTCGCTCGACGAATGGTTCGGGCCAACGTGTGTCCAGGCGAGCAGCCTCGATCACGAGCGAATCGGCATGCAGGAATCGGCGTGCGCGTTCTTGCGCGGGAAGTTGCCACGCTTTGCTCAGGTCGCCCAACCGCAGCGCGCGAACCCGTTCGACGAGCTCCCATGCCTTGGGATTGCTCGCCCCCCTTTGCGTGGTCGATATCCGCACTTGCTCGCCGAGCCGGGATCGGAGAAAGCGTGCCGCGTTGTCGACCACAGCCGACCGTACCACTAAGAGATCCGGCAAGGTCCCCGACGCGTCCTGGCTCGCGAGCTGTTGGCCGGTTCGCCCGTCCACGAGCCGGACGGTGACACTCACGCCGGACGCGATGGGTCGGACGTCGCCCGTGATGACGCTTCCGACGCGAAGAACCCGCGCCAAACTATCCACGCCGACGGACTTCGCGAGCAACGGCGCCACTCCGTTCTTGCTCACGACCGTGAGCGCGTGAACCTGGGCAAGCTCGTCGATGAGGTCCGTCGTGATTCCGTTCGCGACATACGCCAGTGACGTATCGGGCGAGAGATTCTCGAACGGCAGCACGGCGACGCGCGACGGATCGGGTGCGTCGTCGGCCAGACGAGCCGATGATCGCGATTGCGCAAACCTCCACGCCCACGAACCGCCTGCCACGAGGATCACTCCCGCGGCGACGAGCACTGCAGCCCGTAACCAACTCGTCCGCGAGGGCACAGCGCTCGCCGATCCGGTCGTCGTCCGTATCGAGGCCGTATCCCCCAACCCATCCATGGCGCCGAGAAACACTCCGGCCGACGCAAAACGATCGGCGGGATCGGGGTGAAGCGCTCGCGCCACTATCTCGTCGAACACCGCCGGAAGTCCCGGTCGCATGATGCTCGGCGGCACGAACACGCCAGTCATTTTCCGCGCGATCACGGCTTGACCCGTACTCGCGTCGAACGGTGCACGCCCCGTAAGCATCTCGTACAGCACGCATCCGGCGGAATACAAATCACACCGCGTGTCGACCGTCGCGCCGGCGAGCGCCTGCTCGGGGCTCATGTAGGCCGGCGTTCCCACGGCGACGCCGGAAACTGTAAGCGTAGGCTCGTCGTCGGCGTCCGCGATGCTTCGCACGACGGGTCTCGCGATCCCAAAATCGGCGACGACCGCGTGGCCACCGGATAGCAGGATGTTGCCCGGCTTGATGTCGCGGTGAATGACCCCGTGCTCGTGCGCGTATTGAAGGGCTTCGAGAATCTCTCGCGCGATCCGAACCGCATCGCGCAACGGCAGGTGACCTTCCCGAGCAAGGCGGTCGCGCAGCGTCTCGCCTTCAATCAACGGCATTACATAGAACAGGAGGCGCGCACCGTCGGTCGTGGTTGCTTCGCCGGATTCGAGGAGTCCGAGAATGTGCGGGTGTGTGAAGGCCGCCGTGACCGCGATTTCACGGCGAAAGCGCTCCACCCCGATCGAATCGATCACGTCGCGCCGGAGGATCTTGACCGCCACCTGCCGATGGTGGTGCAGGTCGGTCGCGCGATAGACCTCGGCCATTCCCCCTCGCCCCAGGAGGCCGCCGAGCTCAAAGCGGCCGTCGAGGAGTGCCAACTCGGGGTTGGAGGGATGACTCATGGTCGCCGGGACGGCGGTCTAGCGGTTGAGCATACGCGCGCGAACGATGGACGGGCACGGAAGACGATCGCCATGCCGCCCGCGCCGAGCTCGCGATCGATGCGATAGCGGTCGGCGAGCGCAGTTGTCAGTCGCGTGAGAACGTCGTCGTTCGACACGGTTTCCGGGGCCGGCGGGGAGGCTGCGAATGTATCAGTCGCGAGGCAATACCGGCTAGCTCCGACGCGACGCGTGTCGAGCGCCAGCGCAGTCCATTGGTCGCCGCGAACAAGGCAGTCAACCCTCGCCAGCGGATGATTCATCGCCGCCGGCGCGCGGGCTACCTGCCATGCTTGCTTGCACGCTCGGCGCCGAAGACTCTATCGTCGCGTGATCACTATATCCCCAACGGGATCTACCGACTCGCCAGGAGTGCCTTGAACTCCGCGTCGTTCCTCAGAGGATCCCACACCGCCGACGATCGCAGCTCCGCGATCGTGACCGTGATCGGCACGCCGAGCGCGATCTTGAGTTGCGCGACTGCGTCGTGCGGCCGGCCGGCCAACTCATAGACGATCGCCATCGTTCGGTTCATCGACGATCCTTCCATCGCGTCGTTCTTCGTGTTGTAGCGCGCCAGCGCCGACTCACCGAGAGCCACGGCTCTCGCCGATTCGCCGGCCGCCGCCAGTGCGAGCGCCGAAGACATGTCGGCGGTCGCGCCAATGCCGAACGCATCGCGAGGCCGGCGCTCCGCGCTCTGGCGGACCATCGCGCCAACCGTGACGGCGGAGTCGGCAAAAAGTCGAGCCGCCGATCGATCGCCGGAAAGTCGCGCGATCACGGCGTACGCGGCGAATTTGCTTTGCGTGGGGTCGCCGGTGATGTTGCCGTCCGCGTTGGCGAACCCGAAGTCAGACGCGCGAAATCCCGCCATCGCGCCAGCGAGGTCGTGACGCCAAAGCGCGAGCTCGGCGTCGAACCACGCCAGGTCCCTGGCATCCAGCGAACCCCGCAGTTGTGCGACGGAGGCCACGGCGCCGGACGTGTCCCCCTTCGCCAAACGCGCAGCGAACTGGTACGTCATGCCAGAGATCGATGTCGAGTTGATGCGAAGTACGTCGTCCGCCGCCTGCCCCGCCTCGTCGAACCGCCCGAGCACGAAGTACATGTCCGCGAGGTTCTGCCTCGCCGATACGTCGCGCGGATCCACCTCGCGCGCGTGGAGCACCGCGGCGAGCGCCTCGTCGAAGCGGCCGAGTCGCCTGAGGAGCAGACCGGATGCGTTGCCCAGTTCAGCCGATTTTGGCGAAGAGCGCTCGGCCTCCCGGAACTCGGCAAGCGCGCCGGCGTAGTCGCCCGAGGCGTAGTATGCGTAGTAGGCGGATGCGATTCGCGTGTCGATCGACTGTGGCGCCAGCGCAATCGCACGATCGAGCGCGCGTCGCGCAGGCAGGGAGTCGAACGACAAACCTTCCCGCAGTAACCAGCTGTGCGCCCGAGACAACGAGGCCCACGCTTGCGCGAAGTCCGAGTCGAGAGACACGGCCCGGGAAAGAAGCCGCACCGACAGTGAGTCCCGCTTCGCCGTGCCGCGGTCGATCCAGGCGAGCTCGCCGCGATGATACAGGTCGAGCGCTTCGAGACTCCGCGTCGGCGGCTTGGAGATTTCCGCTACCGCGGCATCCGAGAGCGTAACGCTCAACGCGGCCGCCACTCGGCGCGCCACCTCCGCTTCGATGGCGAACAGGTTCGCCGTCGTCAGCTCCTGATTGTACGAGTCGGCCCACAGCTCGTGTCCGTTCGACGCATCCTCCAACGCAGCCTGGACGTGGACCTGCCCGCCCGCGCGCTGCAGCGTGCCGGTGAGGATGCGAGAAACGCCAAGCTCTTTCGCGATCGTCTGAGATGTTTTCCGGCTGCCGAGGTATCCGCTCGACGATTGGCGCGACGCGACTTGCACGCCGGGGAGCTTCGTCATCTGCGTGACGATCTCGCCGTGCATGCCGAGGATGAATGCGCGATTGGCCGTGTCGCCCGAGATGTCCTCGAACGGGAGGATCGCGATCGACGTGTCGTTCGCCGCGGCGCCCGGCGCGCGCGACTTCCATAGATAAGCGCTCGCCGCGAGCAAAAGGATGACCACGGCGGCCGCAATTGTCGGGACGCGATTCTTGGTGCGCGCGGCGGGGGGCGGAACCTCCGGCGTTGGGACTGCCGTGGCGTTCAACGGCCGCGTCTCCGTGGGCGTCAGTCCGCCACTCGGCGTGAGCACCGATTCGAGCATCGGCACGAGCTCGTCGGCGCTCTGCCACCGGTCGGCCGGCTTCTTCTCGAGGCACTTCATTATGAGTGTCGCGAGAACCGGCGGGATCGACGGACGGCGCGCGGTCACCGGCTCGACGACGCTCGTCACATGCGCTGCGAGAACTTGCTGCGGCGTCATGCCCGTGAACGGCGGGCGCCCGGTGAGCAGCTCGTACGCCATCACGCCGAACGCGTAGATGTCGGCACGCTGATCGACGTGTGGGTCGGCCACCGCCTGCTCCGGCGCCATGTAGGTCGGCGTTCCGAGCGCGATGCCGACCGACGTGAGCGAATTGCGTCCCGTCGCCTCGCTCAACGCCTTGGCCACGCCGAAGTCAGTGACGAGCGCGTGACGCCCGCGCAGCATCACGTTCTCCGGCTTGAGGTCGCGATGGACGACGCCGTGCTTGTGCGCTTCGGAGAGCGCGTCGGCGACGTCGCGGAGAATCCGCGCCGCGTCGGTCACCGGCAGCTCTCCCTCTTTGACGAGCCGGTCTCGCAGCGACATCCCGTCGACGAACGGCATGACGTAGAAAAGCAGCCCGTTCGCGTCGCCGGAATCGAAGAGGGGCAGCACGTGCGGATGTTGCAGCGCGGCCGCCACTTTGATTTCGCGGAGGAACCGTTCCTTGCCCAGGGAGGCGGAGAGGTCCTCGCGAAGGACCTTGATGGCCACCTGCCGCTCGTGCCGCACGTCGCGCGCGAGGTACACCGTCGCCATCCCGCCCGCGCCTATCTCGCGCTCGACCACGTAATGGCCGGCCAGACCTGCGTTTAGTTCGTCGAGGGTCGCCATCGGCGGCGGTCCGGAGGGACGGGGGAATGGGCGGAGACGAAAGGTACCTCTATCGCGTGGCCATGCGTGCGCGGACGACGGAGCTCCAGTTGGACACGACGATCATGCTGCCCTCGCTCGCGGACTTGAGAAACACGAAACGCCCGTCGGCCATGACGTCGTAGTTCGCGTGCGGGTTCGCCGCGAACTGGTAGGTGTCGGCGAACAACGTATCCCGTCCCGCCACGACGAACCCGCTCCCTGGCGCGATGCGCGCGGCCATGAGGTGACCATCACCGCGATAGAACAACTTGTGACCGTCGCGCGACCACACGGGCTCGGTGCCGCCGTTCGCCGACACCTGCACTCGGCCGCCCGGTCCGGGGAACGGCTGCACAACGACTTCGACGCGCCCCGATTCGTCCGTCGTGAACGCGACCCAGCGGCCGTCGGGTGAGATGCGCGGCATGGTCTCGATGGCCTTGGCGCTGGCCGAGACGAGGTGCGGCGTCGTGTCGGGGAGTGTTCTATAGAAGATATCGGCGCCGGTCGTGTCGAGCTGGTAGATCACGTTGTGCATATCGGGCGTCATCACGCCCTCGTACACGTCGATTTTGGAGCCCGCGACCAATGGGATTGCGTCAGAGCTGAGATCGACTGAGCGCGACCAGATCGCCGAGCGCGCGCCGCGGTCGGAGCGATAGAGAACGCTCTTGCCGTCCGGAGTCCACTCGGGGCGGTCGTTCGACGCGCCTTCAGTCGTGAGCCGAGTCATCGTCTGTGAGCTCACCTCGAGAAGCCACACGTCTCGGCGGCCGGCGTCGCCGATGCCGATCGCCAGTCGTTTTCCGTCGGGCGAGAGTCTGGGGAACGCGTATGGGCGCGCGTCGGGGAGCAAGGTGTGCGCTGTGCCGTCGGCGCCGACCGTCACCACCTGCGACGACTGCGTGCCGCTCTGATAGAAGAGCGTGCCATTGCGGGCGATCGCCGCGCGTGCGATGCCGGTGGTGTTGTCGATCGCGACGTCGCTCACGAGTTGCACGGGCGTGCCCGTGATCTTTTTTCGGTGCACGTCGATCGGCACGCCCATGATGACGCCGCCCACCGTCACGTACGTGAGAACGCCGTCGACGATGCCAAGCGGGTGGACGCCGGGAAGGTCGAACACCACGCGCTCGCCGGTTTTCAGAGAGGCCATCGCGATCTTCGCGCTGGCGATTGATCCGCGCGCCCAGCTCGAATAGAGGACGGCGTTCGCGTCGTCCACCACCACCGGTACATCCTGATAGGATTCGCCCAACGCGTGGTCCGGCTTCATCAGCTCGCGCGCGTCGCCTCCCGTCTCCGGGATCGTGAACACCGCCACGTTGCCGGAGACGACGATCTCGCCGGCAGACGACCAGCTCATTCCCGTGAACGTGGCTGGCGCCGCGCCGAGGAGCTGTGGACGGCTGCCGTCGAGCGCAACCTTGAAGATTTGATTGGCCCGTACGAACGCCACCCATTTGCCGTCCGGTGAGAAGGCCGGATTGACAGCGTCGTATGTATCCGGAAGCGCGTGCGGCGTGATGTCGTCGAGGTTGCGAACCATCAACCACTGTTTGTGGTCGTCGCCGAGGGCCATGTACACGAGCGTGCGACCGTTGGGCGATATCGCGAGCGTGGTCAGACCGAGCGAGTTCGCCTGCTGGCTCTGAAGCGCGGGGATGGTGAATCGCACGACCTCCCCGGCGTCGCTCGGCCGCGTGTTGCGGCGCGACCAGCCGGCGAAACCGACGCTGACGAAGGTGAGCGCGGCGAGCGTGAGCACGAGCGGATCTCGCATCCGTGCGCGCCAAGAAATCGTGACCGGCGTCGTTCCTCGAGCGCGCGCCGCGCTCATGCTTGCCTGCGGCGCTCCCCCGGTCGCGCTCAACGCCGCGACGAACTCGCGCGCCGAGCCCCACCGGTCGGCGGGAAGCTTCTCGAGTCCGCGCATGACGGCGTATTCGATGTGATCGGGGATCGACTTGCGCTGCGAGACGATCGGGCGCGGCTCTTCGGTCATGACGCGCGACAGAATTGCCTGCACCGTCGGTCCCGTGAACGGCGGCTCGCCGACGAGCATCTCGTACGTGACCGCGGCGAGCGCATAGAGATCGCTCCGCGCGTCGATCGTCCGCTCGCCCGTCGCCTGCTCGGGACTCATGTACTGCGGTGTGCCGAGGCTCAAGCCCGTTTGCGTCATGCGCTGACCGCCCGCCTGCTGCACGGCGAGCGCGATCCCGAAGTCGGCGACGGTGGCGTGGCCGCCCTGGAGCAGAATGTTCTCGGGCTTGATGTCCCGGTGAATCACGCCCAGCTCGTGCGCGTACCCGAGCGCGTCGGCGACCTCGCTCGCGATCCGAACCGCGTCATCCGCCGGCAGCTGCTTCTCGCGCCCGAGGCGGGCGCGCAGGGTCTCGCCCGTGACGAGCGGCATCACGTAGTACAGCAGACCGTCGGCGCTTCCGGAGTCGAGCAGTGGCAGGATGTGCGGATGCTGCAGCCGGGCGGTGGTGCGGATCTCGGTCAGAAACCGCTCGCCGCCGAGCGCGGCGCCGAGGTCCGGGTGCAGAACCTTGATGGCGACATCGCGGTCGTGCCGGAGGTCATGGGCACGGAAGACAGTCGCCATGCCGCCCGCGCCGAGCTCGCGATCGATGCGATAGCGGTCGGCGAGCGCAGTTGTCAGTCGCGTGAGAACGTCGTCGTTCGACACGATTTCCGGCGTCGCGTAGGGAGGCGCTAATGTACGAGCCGCGCTGCGAGACCGGCTAGCTCCCGTGTGCGATACTCGGTGCGGGACTGTCCTCCGCGGACCGTTCGGTGCGAGACTCGGGGTGGGGCTGTCCTCCGCGGACCAGTGAAGTATTGCCGACACTGCCCGGCAATATTTCCTCGGCTCCGCTCCGGACAGCCCCACCCCTCGCCACTCTCTGGCCGAGAACTGCGACAGCGTGCGCGCCGGTGCGTGCGGGTGGTTGCGCGCGCGCCGGTTGGCACGCGTATCGTGCGGAATGTCGCCCTACGATGACCCGATCTCGGCGCTCAAAGAGCAGGCGCGCGCACACCTCGCCGACTGCCTCCGCTACGGCAACGGCGACGACCTCGGCTCACTACTCGGCACCGATCGCTTCCGCATCGCCGATCTGCGCCGCGGGCGCCTAGCGCGCTTCTCGCTCGAGATGCTGATCCGATTTCTGGCGCGCGCGGGCATGCGCGTGGAGCTCCGCGTCGAGCGCGCACCACGACCGCGGCGCGCGCCCCACGATCAGCCGACGCGCTGAGTCGCCCGCACCCGGAGGCAGCGACGAGACGGCCCGAGGTGTGGAGGGCGAGCCGAGGCAATATATTGCCGGGCAGTGTCGGCAATATTGCGCTGGTCGCCCGGAAGACCTCGGGCGGCTCGTCGCGTGACGAACGAATGCCGGCTCCGCGCGTGGCGGCGCGGCGCGTGACGAGCGAATGCCGGCTGGACGCGTGTCGCGTTGCGCGCGGGGATGTTGCGCGCGCATGTTCAGCCGCGTGGACCAGGACCTCGAGTCAGCACTAGCCGGCCGCTTTCGCATCGAGCGCGAGCTCGGCGGGGGTGGCATGTCGCGCGTGTTCGTCGCCGAAGAGCTCGCGCTCGGCCGACGCGTGGTCATCAAAGTCCTCCCCGACGAGATCGCCCATTCGGTAAGCGTCGAGCGATTCCAGCGCGAGATCGCGCTCGCCGCAAAGCTCGCCCATCCGCACATCGTCCCGCTTTTGAGCGCCGGCGACGCGGGCGGGCGGCCGTATTACGTCATGCCGTTCGTGGACGGCGAGACTCTCCGCGCGCGCATGACCCGCGCGCCGCTCTCGATTGCGGAAACGGTGAGAGTGCTCCGCCAGATCGTCTCGGCCTTGGGAGCAGCTCACGCCAACGGGATCGTCCACCGCGACATCAAGCCCGAGAACGTGTTGCTCACCGGCGACGCCGCGTCCATCACCGACTTCGGCGTCGCCAAAGCACTCGCCACCGCGGCCGCGGCCGATCGTTCGCAAAACCTCACCGAGACTGGCCTCGCACTCGGCACTCCGGCGTACATGTCCCCGGAGCAAGCCGTCGGCGACGCCGCGATTGACGCGCGCGCCGACATCTACGCGTTCGGCTGTGTTGCCTACGAGCTCCTCGCCGGCGCCACGCCTTTCAAGGGCATGACCTCGGCCCTATTGGTCGCCGCGCACGTCCACCAACAGCCTACTTCCATAGATACGGTTCGTCCGGACGTTCCACCCGAGCTCGCTCGGCTCGTGATGCGCTGTCTGGAGAAGGACCCGGCCGAGAGGCCAGCTGACGCCGAGTCGATCGCTCGAGAGTTGGATTCGATTCCAATCACCACTGGATCCGCCGCCACTGTCAGTCCCGCGCCTGGTCAGCGGAGAGTCGTGATCGGTGCAATCGCCGGACTCGCGTTGCTGCTCGCGGGGGCTTATGCGGCGCGCCGAGGTGGGTTGGCGACAGTGCGCACTCCAGTGCTCGCCGTACTCCCGCTCGACAACGAGGGCCCGGATTCGACGCGCTACTTCGTCGACGGTCTCGCCGCCGCGATCAGCGATCGACTCGCCAGCGTTCCGACGCTGCGCGTGATCGATCACCAGAGCGCGGCGTCGGTCGCCAAAAAGGCGACGACCGCAAAAGAAATGGGCGCCGCGCTCGGCGCCGAGTTTGTGTTGCGCGGCGCGGTGCGCTGGGATCTTTCCGCCGCCGAGAAGCGCGCCGAGCTCACGGTCAATCTCGTGAACGTGTCCGATGGCACGTCGCGTTGGCACAGCGATCCCATTCCGTTCACGCCGGCCTCCAATCCATTCGACGTGCAGCGCCAGGTCGCGACGAGCGTCGCCGAAGCACTCGACGTCGCGCTCACGCCGCAAGACCGCGCGACACTCGCCGAGCGTCCCACTGAGAATGCCGCAGCGTTCGACGCCTACCTTCGCGGCATCTCGGCGTACGAACACACCGTCAGCTCGGCGGGCACGGTGCGCGCGGCCGAGTACATGGCGGAGGCGGCCAAGCTGGATCCCGGATTTCTCTTGGCGCGAGCGCGTTGGCTCGACTACTCGTTCACCCTCGCCGTTGCGAGCGGCGACGCTCCGCCGGTCGACTCGATACAGCGCGTCGTCGATTATATGAAACGGCGAGCGCCGAACGACGCCAACACACTCCTCGCCGAGGCCCTCATGGGCCAACTCAGAGGCGAGAGCGACTCCACCGCCACGCGGACCCTCAAGCGCGCGTTGGAGGTGGCTCCGAACAATCCGTTCGTTTTGGTCGGGAACGGCATTCAGCAACTATGGTTCGACGCGAAGTCTTTCGAGTCGTGGCCGCTGTTCGAGCGAGCCATTCGAGTCGCCCCTCGGAATCTCGAGATTCTCCAGAACGCCGCTCAGAGCGCGGTGATGATGCGGCGTGTCGATGATGCCCGGAGCGTCACGGCGCGCGCGATCGCCATCGACCGCGACAACATAGGGTTCGTGTATCTGAACGAATTCATCGCCGCGGCCACCGGCGACAGCGACGCGGTGCTTCGGCACTACAACGCCTCGCTCGCCGTCAACGGTCGGCCGTCCGCGTGGCTCATCCCGGCGCTGCTCTTCGGCCCACGCGCCGCTCGCGACAGCCTCGTACATATCGATCTCGCGCGCATCGCGCTCGCGCAACCGCGCATCGATTCCGTGACCATTCTATATGCACAGGGGTTGGCGTTCCTCGAGCGATCTGACTCGGCCCGCGCGCGTGAACTGTTTCAGCGCGCCAATCGCATCAGCGAGGCCGCTCCTCTCCCCGGACACCCGCTCGGCGACTGGTACGTCTTGATGGGCCGCATCATCACGTCCGCCGCGATCGGAAACCGCTCTGCGGTAACCGCTGCCAACGCGTCTGTTCACGCGTTTGACAACCTGCCCGCGATCAGCGCCGGCGCCACGCTTCAGTCGTGCACCTTGGCCGAGGCCTTCGCGCTGCTGCGCGACACGACCGCCATGTACCCGCAGCTCGACCGTTGCATCGCCGGGCCGTCGGGTTCGGCGGGAGGAACGTCGCTCGGGTACTTCCCGGCCATGCTCACGCGGTACCCACCGTACGCGCCGTACGTGGCGCAGCGGCACTTCAAGCGCCTGCTCGAGTCGATCCCTGCGAAGCCGCCGCGGTGACCGACTCCCGCGGGCGCGGCTCGGGGTGGGGCCGTCCTCCGCGGACGACCTCGGTCGCCTCGGCGCGTGACGAACGAATGCCGGCCCGCCGCGTCTCTCGGCTCGGCGCGTGACTAGCGAATGCCGGCGCGGCGCGTGATTACTTCAGAAATCCGCTTACGAAGTTGATCACGTCCTGCTGATCCAGTCGAAACACGACACCGTCGCCGCCGCAGTTGGGGCTTCTGCCGGACGATGTGGTTGCCGCGATGACGTTGCTGGTGCCGAGGTAGTTCGGTCCGCCCGAATCGCCAAAGCACGAACCGCCGCCGTCGGCGTTGTTCGACAGGATCAGCAGAATGTGCCCGACCACCGGCGTATTGATCGCGGTGAGGTGCACTTGAGCACTCTCGCGGATCTTGAGCTCAACGACTTGCGCCGGATTGAATTTCTGCACGCCGTACCCGACCGTGGTGAAGGTCGTGTTCGCGCCATTGTGCAGGGCGTCGAGCTGATTGACCGCCGGCAACACGCCGTACTTGTTCGCCGGCAGATTGAATGGCGCCGAAAGAATGACGACGCCGACGTCGTGCAGGATGAAGGTCGCTTCGGTGAAGAGCGGATGCGCGTGCCACGACGACGCTTCGATCGTGTTCGGTCCCGCGAACGGATAGTTGTTGTTGCCGTGCTCCACGTCGGACTCGGTGAAGACACGCATCCCGCTGAACTCTCCGGGTTCGCCGACGCAGTGCCCGGCGGTCAAGAAGACGGTCGGCGAGAGGAATGTCCCCGAGCAGCGAAAGGCCGGCTGTCCGGCCACATCCATGACGAGCAGTCCGACGGCCGGATGCGCGTTGCCGTCGACGGTCCCAAAGATGATGCGCGAGGGCTGATCGGCCGGTGCCGCGCGCGGGGTCGTCGGAGTGGACGAGTCGCAGGCGGTCAGGATGGCGCTCGACAGGATCGCGATCGTCGCAAGCGCTCGGGAGGGGACCTTCATATGTAGCCCACCGGAACAGGTTGGCTTGACGTTGCGGCGTCGAACCGCGGCACGTCAAGCCGAACCGAACCGCTCGAGGTCGGTTGCCTGTTTTCTTAGCGTCGATAGCAATATTCTGATACAGAACGACAATACAGGACGACCGTACAGGAACACCAGGGCTCACCACACCATGTCATCGATGCACCGCACCATCACCGGCGACGTGCTCGTTCAGCACCTCCGCTCAGACGTCATGTCGATCGACCAAACGCTCCTGATGGCCCACGGCCGGAGCGCGCGGACGCTCGTGAAGGATGGACCGCTCCGACTCACCATCATGGGCCTCGCGGCCGGCGGAATCTTGCCCGCCCACCGTACCGAGCATCCGGTGTCGATTCAGGTCGTGCAGGGCGACGTGACCTTCGTCGCGCTCGATCAGGAGTACACGCTGACAGCCGGCGACGTGCTGATCTTCGCTGCCGGTGTGGAGCACTCGGCGCGGTCTACGGGCGGCGCGGCGTTTCTGCTCACGGTGGCGTACGTGGCGTCGTCCTGAACGGCGCGGCGATCCCCTTTAAGCCGCTTCGCCCCGTACGCTCGGTGTTTAGTACGTGCCGTGTTACGGCAGCTGTTTCATTCTGCTCTGCACTGCCGGATCCGCGTCGGTCCACGCGCGGTGCACGAACGCCGCATAGGCCGACGCGCTGTCTCGGTGTCCGGCCGCGGCAAAAGCCTGCGCCATGAGAAGATCCATTTCGCTCCTCGGCGCATACCGACCCATCCCGTCCAGCGACGCCTGATACGCGAGTCGGAGTGTCGCGATCGCGTCCGTCGGTCGGTGCTGCGCCAGTTGCGCGCGCGCCAGCTCCACGTTCGTTCTCGTCCAACCCGAACCCGTGAACTCCGCGTCGGCGAACTCGCGCTCGGCTTCGGCCCAGCGCGTGCCTTTCATGGCGATGAGCCCGCGGACGTGGTGGTACAAACGCCAATCGCGCGCGTAGTAGCTGCGCGATCCGACGACTCGCACCGAGTCGGCGAGCGCTGCGAGACGCAGTGTGTCCGACGAGCCCGCGAGGTAGAGGGCGTCGGCGAGCAAGGCGTGCGGCCAGGCGAACGCGCGTGCCGCTTCGCCGGTGAACGTGGAGAATCCACCTTCCGGTTCGGACACGATCGGCGAATGTGTGCCGCTCGTTTCAAAGGTCCGTTCGGCATCGCGCGCCAACCCCAGCACCCCGTACGTGTTACCGAGGACGAGTGTCATCGCGCCGTTGTCAGAGTCGGTGCGCATCAGTTCTTCCAGCACGGTCGCCGCCTCGCGATAGCGGCCGCGCTCGCGCAATAGGGTCGCCTGCAGATCCGTGGACGCGCGCACTCGATCCGGCACCGCACTCTTGCGCCATGCGCGGATCGCGCTGTCGGCGGCGTCATAGTGTCGAGCTTCGATTTGGCGACGGACGAGCGCCGCTGCGTAGCTGATATCCGTCGGCGCCAACTCCGCGGCCCGCGACTGCGCCCGGATCGCTTCGTCGAATCTGCCGGCGGCCGAGAGTGCCACGGCAAGTACGGTCCACGCTTCGGGATGCTGCGGCTGCAACGTTACTGCGCGTCGCGCGGCGGCGACCGCATCGGGCACGGCGCCGTCCATGAGCCGCAGCAACGCCAGCCCGGCGTACCCGGCGCAGAGTCCGCACGCACCGCCACGCGCCCGCGCCGCCAGCGAGTCGAGCGCCAGGCGTCCGCGCACGACCTCCTCCGTTTCGGCGAGCCGCCCGTGCAACGAGAGAATTGTGATCAGGCGATCGTAGCCGCGAGGATCGCGCGGATACCGGGCGACGAGTTGCCGAGCCACGGATTCCGATCGCGCGGCGTCGCCGGCGTAGAACGCGTCGAGCGACTCCAACGCCATGCGGTCGAACTCCGGCGCGCGCGACTCGAGGCGTCGCGCGAGCACGCGCAACCGGCCGTTCGCCTCGGTGTTCTCGTTCGACGTGAGCAGCCGCTCGAGCACCGCGCTCACGAACTCCGAATCCGCCGCGATCGCCGCGTCGAAGGCCGCGATCGCGTCCTTGTCTCTGCCTTCCGCGCGTCGCTGCAGTCCTTCGACGAACGATCGGTACGCGACGACGCTGCGCGTCTCGACGTCTTCCAGCTTTGGCCCGGCGGCCGGCGCATCCAATGCGGCGGCGACGCGCGCCGTCGCCTGGTCCACAACGGAAACCAAGTCCGGCGCCGAAACGGTGAACTGCGCGCGCGGTGAGCGTTCGGCGGTTCCCGTGCCTCGAAGCGTGAGATCGAGCACGTATTGGCCGGCCCCGTGCGTGATACCACCGCTCACCTGCAGCGATGCTCCGAGGCGCGCCGCCGCCCCGTCGCTCTGGCCTGCGGCGCGCACGCGCTCCGGCGACACGACGTCCGTCCCCGCGCGCGCGAGTGCCATCGAGAGCATCTGCGAGACGCCGGACTCGAGCCACGCGTCCGCCGTGTCCGCGTTGAGGCTCTTGATCGACGTCACCGCGACGAGCGCGCGCGCCGACGGATCGGTGCGCGTTCCGGCCACTTTCCACCCGACGAGGCCCGCCGCGAGCACGAAGGTCGAGGCCGCGATGAGTGACGATGTGCGCGCGTGCCATCGGCGGCGAGGTTGTTCTGGCGCCGGCGCAGTCGATTGCTCGTCGCGAGATTCTACTCTACCGACCGTCGCGGTAGTCGCCGAGAGTCGTTCACCGAGCGAAGATGCGAAGCGCGCGACCTCGGCGTCGGGCGTCGCGTCGTAGTCGCGCGCGAGTCCTTCGACAAAACGGCGGTAATCGTCGAGCGCTCGGGCAATTGCGTCGCGCGTGCCCGAAGCGGAGCGCGCACGGAGCAGCGAGAGCGCCGCGTCCCGCTGGAGTGGCGAAGTCGCCAGCCAACGCGCCGCGACCTCGGCCCATCGGACGATGTCACCTTCACGCTCCAGCCGTTCGGATTCGGCGCGGCACGCGTCGACAACCAGTCGGTCAGCGCGCGCCCGTTCGCGCGCCAACCACTCGTCGAAGCGCCGGGAATCGTTGAGATGCACGCCGTCGAGAAACGGACCGTTCGCGGCCGCGAGCACGGCGCCATGATCGCCCGCCTTCGCGACCGCGAGTAGATGGTTCAGATCGACGTCGAGCGGAGCGTCGTCGCAGAGAGTGATCGTCGCTAGGCCGCGCGGGATCGATTGCGCCCCGAGTACGCGCCGCACGTGCGACGTCGCTTCGCGCAGCGAGTGGCGCGCACGGTCGTCGTCGCGGTCGCCCCAGAAGACTTCGACTAAGTGGTCGCGCGTCAGCGGCCGATCGGCGAGCGCGACGTACGCGAGGAAGGCGAGCTTTCGTCCGCCGGCGCCGAGCGACGTCTCGAGCGAGCCGTCGGGTCGGACGAGCGCGAGTTGCCCGAGCGTGACGAGTCGGAAGCGTCCCCTGTCCGCCCACTCCGGCGCCGCAGGTGGTGAATTGTCGACTGTGAGCGTCATCGTGCGGACGAACAGGTGGACCGGTGGACGGCCATCTCTTCCATAGAGTACGGCACCTGGCGTACTCCCACTAGATCGGGATGCCTAGGTGGCGGCGCTGCAACGAATTGACGCTACCTGCCGCCGCGTTGACGCAGGGGAATCAGACTACCCGTTCCTCACCAATCGGAGATTCCCGATGTTCGCTCGATCCACCCGAAGTGCGTCGGTCAGACCGTCAACCCGTTCACCTCTCCACTTGTCCACCCGTAGAGTCCTTGCCCTCGCCGCGATTTCGCTTTCCGCCTGCGCCGAGCCGACGGCTTCGACCGCTCTGCGCTCGCCAGGCGTCGCGGCAAGGTCGATCAGCGGCCAGACCGTGTTGACCTCGCAGCTCCGAACCGCGCCGAACTACCCGGCCCTCCAGTGGGGTTCAGTTCAGCTGAAGGTGAACTTCACCCCGGGCGATCCCTGTGCCGCTTCACCAGCGTCTGCCCCGGACGGATACACGGACGTCGCGCTGTGCGGCACGATCAAGAACGCCGGCGGAGCGACATACGGTGATGGCGGGATCTACAGCGTTCCCTTCGCGATCGACATTCCGCCGTTTCTCGTAGCGTCGTTCAATCCTCAAACGGCGACGCCGCCATCGATCTGCCCGGAGTTCGACATCACGGGCACGGTGCGCATGACCAACGATCTCGCGTCGCAGATCGTCGGGTCGCCGACGTCCTTCCAGGTGTTGTTCCAGGGCGCCGCCCCCGACAACTCGCCGACGCTCATCGGCGGGTTCCTCGACGGCTCCGCTTGGGGTCCACGCGGCATTCCGGGAAATCCGGTAATCCCGGGGAACCCAGTCATTCCGGGAAATCCGATTCGGCAGAGCGGCTTGTGTGATGTGGTGGTTGGGCCGATTACCTGAGTTTGTTACTGCGACGACTTCCCAACGGCGCCGACATCTCTAGCGCCTTTGGGAAGTCACCGCTCCAAGGAAGTCAGCACTCTTGAAACGCTCGCCTTCTACTTGATTCGCTTGAACCGCACGTCGAGCACCCTTCCCGCGAAAAACGCCAGTCTGCTGACTTTTCCGTCTGCTCCGCGCGAGAAGCGAATCGTCCCGAGTCCACCGCCGGCCTGAAAATCATCCGTGTAGACGGGCCGCAACTCGAACTCGTCCGCCGGCCGCCGCCGCAGCACGAGCTTCCCGTCCTTCACGGCAACCGTGAGCACAATATCGAGCTCGTCGCTCGTGTACGTGCCGACGTAGTCCTCGAGACGCGGCGAAGTCGCTGGACGAACCTCCTCGTAACGATTCGTGTCGTTGTCCGCGCGAATGAGACGCAACGAGCGTTTGCCGGCCGCGCCGCTCATCGTGACGTCACCCATCGACGCGCGAAAGTGATCTGAGCCGAGCGACATCCATGGCCCGCCGCCTCGTCCGCCCGTGGCTAGCGTCCCGTTGGCGACGGATACGGTGACCGTTTGGTCGGTGTGCGGATCTCGGTACATGCCGGCCCACCTCGTCAGTAGCTCCGGCGACGACGATTCGACCTTCTGCGCGACAGCCTGCTGCGCGGCGGACGCCGATTTGACCAGTACGAGATCCACGACCTGATGAAGCAGCACGGTTGGATTCGCGTACGCCGCGTTGCACCACACGGCGGCCGATACGTGCTGCTCGGGGTAGCGCGCGAGGAACGTTCGATAGCCCGCCGTCGATCCGCCGTGACCGACTTCGCGCACACCTTGATAGTCCACGACCTCGAGACCCAACGCGTACGAGAGCACGCGTCCGTTCGTGAGCCGCATCTGGGTCTGCATCGCGTCGACGTACCGGGGGCCGCCGACCACCGGATGATCCAAATTCTCGTTCCACTTCAATAGATCGCCCATCGTGCTGAGCACACCGCCGTTGCCGATCATGTCGGTGAACGGCATGTCCTGATGAAATCCGGTGGCTTCGGATCCGTTGTATGCCGTCGCCCGATTCGGGACCACGCGCGTGAAATCGTCGCGCCACTGGGTATGCGTCATGCCGAGCGGCTTGAAGAGACGCTCCTGCGTGAAATCCTGGAGCGACTTGCCGCTCACGCGCTCGATGATCAGTGCGGCCAGCGCGTAGCCGGTGTTGCTGTAGAGGTAATCGGTCTCCGGTGGAAAGTTGAGCATCTTCTGATGCGCGACGAGGTCGAGCGTGGTGGCGAGGGAGTGCACCTGCGTCCCCGGCCCGCGCCCCTCGATCCCGAGCAGGCCCCACTGGTCGCGCAGACCGCTCGTGTGCGTCAGCAGGTTGCGGATCCTGATCGTCTGTCCGCCGAACGACGGCACCTCCGGCAGATACTTTCGAATGTCGTCGTCGAGTGAGACCTTGCCGTCGGCGACCAACATGAGCATCGCGCTCGCCGTGAACTGCTTCGCGACCGAGCCGCTCTCGAACACCGTGTTCTCGGTGTTCGGCACGTCGTACTCGAGATTCGACGAGCCGTACGCGTGTACGTAGAGCGGCCGTCCATCCTTCGCCAGTCCGACGCCGCAGCCGGGGGTCGTTCGCGTGAAGCGATCGAAGACGCGATCGATCTTTGCCGTGAGGTCGCTGGGCGCCGTCTGCTGCGCAGCGAGGTTGGGAGCGATGACCAGCGTCGCGATGCACGCGACGTGGCGAGAAGCGAACGCCGGACTCATAGGGACATCCTCTGCAGTTACAGGGGAAGGACTCGCGCAATATGTGCCGCTGCCCCCGGGCGGCAACCCAAAGGGGTAGAGTGGCGATGAAACGGTGCGGCTCGCTTCAGCGTTCACCCGCATCGTGGCGGGGTGAAAGGCCGAGACGTGGTTGCGATGCTGTTGCGTGACGGCTGGCGCCTTGTACGGACTCGGGGCAGCCATCATCATTACAAACATCCAACGAAAACTGGCGTTGTCACCGTGCCCGGAACCGGCAACGACGATCTTTCCCCTGGCACGGTTCGCAGCATCTACAAACAGACCGGACTCGAACCGCCTGGCCGATCGAAGCGGGGTCCAACGTGAGCCGTTACGTCATTCTGATCGAGCCGACCGAAACGGGATTCTCGGCGTACTCTCCCGACCTTCCGGGTTGCGTTTCCACTGGGCGTACGACCGACGAGGTCGAATCGAACATGCGCGACGCCGTCGAGGGTCACCTGAAAGAGATGCGCGCCGCCGGATTGCCGATCCCAAAGCCAACGACCTCCGCGGGCTACGTCGAGGTCGCCGCTTAACGCCGAGCGGATCGCGACCGTCCCCGGCCGGGTTCAGTCGAATAGCCCCGGTTGGATTCCACTGCCCGACGATCTCGGCGCAGAACGCACGCGGCGATCGAACCCTTCGACCGGCCTAATGGCAAGGTTCATTGATCTCGGCACGATGGCACGAAGACGCGCCGACGACAGCGCACACCAGTGTGAGTCGGTGAGTGATCCCGAGACGCGTACCGACAGAACCGCGTCCGCGGGAGACTCCGCGATCACCGCGCGAATCGACGCCTCCATCGCCTGAGCGTCGATCGCATTCGCATCGAGCTCGTGCTGCACCATCGGCCTCGCCGGCAGACGCCGAAACTCCCAACGCACATCGCGCGCGCCCTCGCCGACGTGTACCACCATGAACCCTTTCGCCTCATCCGCTTCGGCGAACGACGTTCGCTCGATGGAACCCGGATAGAGCACCGGCACGCCGAGCTCACGACGCTTGAGATCCGTCGTCAGCACCTGATGCCGATGGATGTGCCCTGACAGCGCAACGCGGAAATCACCCGGAATCTCTCGCGCCCGAATCACGTCCGACGAGGTCGTGAACGTGAAGTCGCCGGGACCGACAGTCGCGCCCTCGACGCAATGATGCATGCACAATACGCGCAATGCGTCTCGCTCTCGACGCCACTCCGTCTGCTCGAGCAACGCACTGAAACACGCGCGCACGTTCTCCCGCTCGTACGGAAAACCGGACAACGCCACGGCTCGGCCGCGAACCCGAGCGACGAATGTGCGCGGACGATCGAACACATGAATGCCGGCGTGCGACGCAAAGCGGGCGTGCGGCAAGCGCGAACGTTCGTGATTGCCGGGGACGATGAACACCGGCACACCGCCATCCGCGACACGCTTGAGCGGCTCGTACGCCTGGTACGCCAACGTCTTTGGGACCGACGACCGATCGAACACGTCGCCGGCATGGACGACGAGATCGACCTCTCCGTTCAACGCCGGCC